>CADBUD010000400.1 GCA_902797785.1 uncultured Lachnospiraceae bacterium | reverse complement strand
TTTTCCTGCTGTGAAGCTTAGAACTCCTCCCAGAATGAGGATTTCAGGCGCGAATGCGCCGGGAGAGCTGCGAAGCAGCGGGAAATCTGAATGCCGGGAGGGGGACTGTGAATAGTAACAGCGCCAAAAGACTTAGCTGCCCCGGATTTTCACACTCTGTGCGCCTTCGGTGTGCAAAATACGCTTGAAAATACCTTGCGGGATATCGGCTGTAAATAGTAACAAGATTTAACATAGGTTTTACATGACGGTACTAGTCAAATTAACATTACTATGCTATGCTGATATCATCAGGAGTGTGATGAAAATGCTTATATATATAGTAGAAGATGAAGCGAATATCCGGGAGCTGGAAAGCTATGCTCTTGAAAAGAATGGCTATACGGTGCGGTGCTTTGAGAACTCGAACGACTTTTATGATGCAATAAAAGTACAGGCCCCCGATCTAATCCTGCTTGATATTATGCTGCCCGGTGATGATGGGCTTATGATCCTTGGCAAGCTGCGCCGTGATCCTTCCTTTTCAAAGATTCCCATTATCATCGTTTCAGCGAAGACTACAGAGCTCGATCGTGTGAAAGGGCTTGACCTTGGTGCTGATGATTATATCTGCAAGCCATTCAGCGTTATGGAAATGGTCAGCCGTGTAAAGGCAAGACTGAGAGGAGTTCATGATAGAAATGACAGCGTCATGAACTTTGCGGGCATCACAATGTCGGAGGATACAAGAACAGTGACCGCAGGTGATATGCCTGTAGAGCTTACCTATAAGGAATATGAACTTCTAAAGCTGTTCCTGACAAACTCCAGAATCGTGCTGCGGCGTGATGACATTCTCGACAAGATATGGGGACATGACAGCACAGGACGTACCCTTGATGTGCACATCCGTACCCTGAGAGGAAAACTCGGAAAATATGGAAAATACATCAAGACGGTCAGAAACGTCGGATATATGCTCGTTAACGAAAACTATTGACGTTTTTCGCTAACGGTATAAACTGATGCGCACGGATTTCGTAAGGAAAATATCGCTTTTAGCGACCTAAATCCGGCGCGGCTCATGAACAAAACGGCAAGCCATTTCATTCATGAGTATAAAATGGATAAGGACAGATGATATGGAGAGAAAAATCGTACTTAGCCTGTTTTACATGGGCATCATCACAGCAATCTTGGGTATCGTAATCACCACAATCTCTTACTACGGGTTCTTTCGCAGAGAGGTTGAGGAAAACCTCGTTCATGAATGCCGGCTTGTGGCAGAATGCTATGACAAGCTTTCCTCAGCAGACGAACTTGAAAAGTTTTCGGGAGAAAATTTCCGCATCACCCTGATCGGCAGGGACGGTGATGTACTATATGAAAGTAATGCAGATCATCTGACCATGACAAATCACCTCGACAGGCCTGAGATAAAATCAGCTGCCAAAACAGGAACGGGCAGTGATACTCGACTTTCCGACACATTGGGCACCGAAGATCACTACTATGCTGTAAGGCTCGATGACAACAGCATCCTGCGTGTTTCGATACAGACAGATTCTATCATCGCACTGTTTGAACGTTCTCTGCTGATCATCATACTTATCATTATTGGCATCATTATTGTGTCGCTCATCACATCCGTCAAGCTGACCGAGAAGCTAATAGCTCCGTTGAAAAAAATACCAGAAATACTTGAAAAAAGCCTGCCTGTCACCGATGCCGATATGTACCCCGAAGTCATACCTCTTGTTGAGGAGATACGGAATGCCAGAAATGCGCAAAGTGAAATGCGCCAGGAGTTTACAGCAAATGTATCTCACGAGCTGAAAACACCACTCACCTCTATTTCAGGGTACGCTGAACTTATCGAATCGGGAATGGCGCAAGGTGCAGATAGCATAAAATTTGCAAGCAAAATAAAAAAAGAGTCTGCCCGTATGCTGGCATTGATCAGCGATATATTGAAGCTCTCCGAACTTGACAGTATTGATGATACACCTCTTAATGACAAGGTAAACCTAAAATCCGTAGCTGAAGATTGCAGTGAACGCCTATCACAACAAGCCAAAATCCATGGCATCAGAATCACGGTCAGCGGAAAAGATACAATCATCACCGGAAGCAGGACAGAAATCAGCGAACTGGTATATAACCTTGTGGATAACGCGATTAAGTATAACCGCGAGAATGGCAACATCGAAATAAAAACCGAGGATAAGAAGCTCACTGTGACTGACACAGGCATCGGAATCCCCCGCGAAAGCATCCCCCGAATATTCGAACGTTTCTACCGCATCGACAAGAGCCGCAGCCGCGCAAAGGGCAGCACAGGACTTGGACTGGCTAGTGTACGGCATATCGCGGAACATCATGGGGCAAAGATAGATATAGAAAGTACCGTCGGTGTGGGCACGAGCATCACTGTCTTATTCAAATAATTCAAAACTAAAGAAAGGTAAGCGATAAAAATGAATATCTTTTCAATATGTACCCTATGTGGAGGACTGGCATTTTTCCTGTTCGGTATGCACGTTATGTCAAAGAGTCTGGAAAAGATTGCCGGCGGTAAGCTGGAAGCAGCCTTGAAAAAAATGACCTCCAACCCATTTAAAAGCCTTGCCCTCGGCGCAGGCATCACCATTGCTGTGCAATCCTCATCCGCTATGACGGTCATGCTGGTAGGACTTGTCAATTCGGGCATCATGAAGCTTGAACAGACCGTCGGCGTTATCATGGGCTCCAACATTGGCACGACGCTGACCGCCTGGCTGCTCAGTACAGCAGGGATAAAGAGCGACAACGTATTGATTTCTATGCTCAAGCCTGAAAATTTCGCTCCCATCGTTGCACTTATCGGTATCATCATGATCATGATGAGCAAAAAGAAGAAACGTCAGGACATCGGTACGATTATGGTAGGGTTTTCGGTGCTGATGTATGGGATGGAGCAGATGAAAGACGCTGTATCGCCACTTGCGGAAATGGAAGGCTTTACCAAACTGCTGACCGCTTTTGAAAATCCGCTGCTCAGTGTAACCTTCGGAGCACTGTTCACGGGTGTGATACAGTCCTCAGCGGCGTCAGTGGGCATCTTACAGGCGCTTTCTCTGACAGGTACGATTTCTTATCGAATGGCAATCCCAATCATTATGGGACAAAATATCGGTACTTGCGTGACAGCTTTACTGTCCTCCATCGGGGTCAGCAAGAACGCAAAGCGTGTTTCCGTGGTACATATGCTGTTCAACTTTATCGGCACGATCATTTGCCTGACGATATTCTATGGTCTGAATACAATCATTCATTTCAGCTTTGTAGACAAGCCTATCGGGGCAGTGGAAATAGCTGCCATTCACTCAATCTTCAATATCGTTACCACACTGATACTTCTGCCGTTCACGGATCAGCTTGTAAAACTGGCAAACAGGATCATACCCAATACTTTGGAAAAAGAAACGCATGTACTGCTTGACAAACGCCTGATCTCTACCCCTCCTCTTGCCGTTTCACAGTGCAGGGAAAGAACTGTAGAAATGGCAGCTGGTGCAAAAGATGCCTTGCAGGAGGCTCTGACGGCGATGTTCGACATCAACGAGAAGGCAGTACAGAGCGTCGAAGAAAAGGAACAGATGCTCGATGAAATGGAGGATAGGCTGTCAACGTTCCTGCTGGAGCTGTCCTCAGTGAGCCTGACCGATTCTGACAGCCGCATCGTCACAGAACTTCTACATTGCATCAGTGACTTTGAGCGTATCAGCGACCACGCTATCAATATGATTGAAATCGGCCAGGAGATGAAGCAAAGCGGTCAGGAATTTTCCGCAAATGCAAAAGCGGATTTTTCCACGCTCTTTGCGGCATTGATTGAAATATCGGAAATGACGGTAACATCATTCTCCGAAGAAAATACTGCCACAGCGTTCAAGGTCGAGCCTCTTGAAGAGGTCATTGACGATCTCACCAAAACCATCAGAGACAAACATATTGCAAGATTGCGCAAAGGCGAATGCCGTCCCGAGCTCGGCGTTTACCTGTCTGACCTGCTGATCAACTGTGAAAGAGTGTCCGACCATTGCTCCAATATAGCAGTATCCATCATTCAGATTTCAAAATCGAATATGAACAGCCACAATTATCTCAGCGGTTTGAAAGCTGAACGCTCTCCACAGTTTATAAAGAGCTATGCGGCTTACGGAAAGAAATACAGGCTGGCGGCGGAATAACCTTTCGTCCGCCAGCTCTCAAACAGACATCATAAAATATCTAAGGAAATGCTGATTAATTCAGCATTTCCTTAGTAGCCTCCGGCAGGATGCGCAGGAATCCACATAGGAATGGTACTTCGTGCCTGTGGATTCCGCGCGGGAAACGCTTTAATCAGCGTTTCCCTAATGATCAAACACTGCTGCCACCTCGGTAAGCAGGTTTCTGATTTCCAAATGCTGTGGACAGACTCTCTCGCACTTTCCACATCGAATACAGTCAGAGGCGCGTCCATGTCCATTTCCAGTAATGACATTCTCGTAATAATATCCCGTATTCCAATTATGGAACGCCTCATGTGTATTAAGTGCCGCGAACAGATCCGGTATGCGGATACCTTTCGGACATTCACTTTCTTCGATACAGTATCTGCAGGAGGTACAGGGAATCAGGTTCAATCCTTTAAAAATATCACAGACCTTCTTTACTGCTTCATGTTCTGCTTCTGTCAAAGGCTCAAACTCTTTCATCTCACTGATATTGTCCTCCATCTGGGCCATATTGCTCATTCCAGACAGCACCACTGCAATATTAGGGAAGCTTGCCGCAAAGCGGATGGCGTAACCGGCATTGCTCCCGCCATTTAAATTACGAAGTATTTTGTCTGCTTCTTCCGGAAGCTTCACAAGACTGCCACCCTTTACCGGTTCCATAACAAGAACAGGCTTATGATATTTCTCACATACTTCGTAGACCTTGCGTGCTTCTACCGTCGCATCTTCATAATCCAGATAGTTAAACTGAATCTGAACTACTTCCACCTCCGGATGCTCCATCAGAATCATCTCCAGCACATCCGCCTTATCGTGAAATGAAATCCCGAAATGCCTGATCAATCCTTCTTCTTTAAACCTATATGCTGTCTCATATGCGTTACACTTCTTAAACTTCTGATAATTATTATGATCCTGTGCATGCATCAGATAGAAATCAAAATAATCCACACCGCACCATTCGAGCTGCTTTTCGAAGAATGGGCGGATATCTTCCTGTGACTTAAAATACGGATCTGTCAGCTTATTAGTAAGCAGGAAAGAGGAGCGATCATATCTCTTGGAAATGCATTCCCTGATGGATATTTCAGACTGCCCTCCGATATAACCATGCGCTGTATCAAAGTAATTAAATCCAGCATCCAAAAAAGCATCCGCCATCCTGATAAACTCATCATAATCTACCTGCCCGCCCTTCATTGGCAGCCTCATACATCCAAATCCAAAATTACCATGAATCTCCGGGAAAAATGTATTGTTGTTCATATCGTATTCCATCCTTTCTGACTTCTTATCATGATGTCCAAAAGTTGTTTACTATTCACAGTCTTATCTTCCTTTCAGCCTTTGTTACTATTCTATCGCATTGCAATTTTATTATTTCGGAACTGCACCTCTTATTTATCTTTCTTCTCCGACAGTATAGCTTCCAGTTCTTTAATTCGTTCCTCTGCTTTGTCGGCCCTCTCACGCTCTTTCTCTGTATTCTTACGTTC
>CADBUD010000399.1 GCA_902797785.1 uncultured Lachnospiraceae bacterium | reverse complement strand
TCTCCTGATTCTTCTAAGTCCTCTGATTCTTCTAAGTCTTCCAGTGCTAATTCTTCTGGGACATCTTCTTCTGAGATATCTTCCTCTAGAGCCTCTTCCTCCGAGACATCTTTCTCTAGGGCATCTTCCTCTGAGACATCTTTCTCTAGGGCATCTTCCTCTGGTTCTGATATCTTTGATTCTAATACCTCTTCTGCTTTTTCTAAGTCTCCTGATTCTTCTAAGTCTTCCGGCACTAATTCTCCCGGGACATCTTCTTCTGAGGCATCTTCTTCTAAGGCATCTTCCTTCGAAACATCTTCCTCTGGTTTATCTTTCTCTGGTTCTGATGTCTTTGATTCTAATACCTCTTCTGATTCTTCTAAGTCCTCTGATTCTTCTAAGTCTTCCAGTGCTAATTCTTCTGGAACATCTTCTTCTGAGGCATCTTCCTCTGGTTTATTTTCCTCTGGTTCTGATACCTGTTCTGCTTCTCTTGATTCTTCTATTTCAGATTCTCTTAATCCATCTTCTTTTGTTTCTGGATCTGTTTCATATTCTTCTGATTCTGATTTTTCCAGTTCAGCTTCCTCTGATTCAACTTCTCTTGTTTCAGCTTCTTCCGTCTGACCTTTTAATTCAGGATTTTTCCCCCACTCTTTCTTTCCATTATACTGCATCAGCATATCATCTGTAATCCTAGGCATCAGTCCTGTAATATCAAGCCCTTCACCGGATTCTGGCGAATCTACCTGAATCCTTTTTACGTTTTTTGATTCCTCGGTTTCCAAATCATCCTCAGTCAAGGCAGAATCCCTTACTTCAAATTGTATCTGTTCTGTAAAAACTCCTTCCGTCTTTTCTTCCGTTTTTTCTTCTGTCTTTTCTTCCGTTTTTTCTTCTGTCTTTTCTTCTGTCTTTTCTTCCGTTTTTTCTTCTGTCTTTTCTTTTTTCTCTACCTCTTTTTTCCCAGTCAAATCTGATAAAACACGAATCAATTCCTTTGTATCTACCTGCTTTGCAAATTCAGCCAATAATACAGCAACCTCTTTTACATCATCCGATACTTCATCAAATACACTTGACGTTTTCTTTGACTCCAGTGCCTCAGATTGTCTATTCTCATTCCCCGGCTCTTCCTTTTCTGCTTTGTCAATAATATCTTTGACTCCACTGGAAGCCTTCTCCTGCAATCTTTTCATCTTTTCATCTTCTGCCGGAAAATGATTTTCTGTTCTTCCTGTTTCTTCTTCGGATAATGTTTCTGGAAAATGCTGGAGAATCCCTTCTAGTTCTTCTTTTTGTACCTCCAATTCCTTTCCTACATTTTTAACATGCTTCGCATATTTTTTCTGGAATTCGCCTACTTCCTCCATTTCATAATCGGAATGATCATTATGAATCTCATCTGAAAATTCCTCCAACAACGGCAGAATGGTAGATAAACGATTCATAATTTCATTTGCTTCCTTCAATGCACGGTTTTTCGCATACTCCAGTCTCTTTCGCTCAATGGCTGCTTCTGTTTCCCTTCGAACACGTTCCCACTCATCCAGCACTTCCTGAAGATTCATCTGTCCCTCAATCTGCTTTCCCTCAAATGGGTCTGGATATGTCGGCAGATTTAAAAGCATCTGTCCATCATCTTCTTTTACTATATAAAAATCCATTTCATCCAATTCCGGGTGTTCTGCCATTTCCTGCTTCTCTGCTTCCGGTTCTTCTGCCATTTCCTGCTTCTCTGCTTCCGATTCCTCTAATATTCCCTGCTTCTCCAATTTGTTTTCAGCTTCTATTTTTCTCAGATCCCCATCCGGCTCTTGTTCTGTTTTCCATTCTTCTTCCAAATTAATTTCTGAATCTTCTTCCCAGTATCCATCTTCTAAAATTTTTCTTGATTTTTCTATTACATTTTGTTCAAAGCTGTCAGAAGACAGAACATCCTTGATTTGCGACCGAAGTTCCTCATCCTGCTCTCTTTCCTGCTCATAATCTGACTCTATCGATGCCAATCCTTTTTTTACCTTTTGAATCTTCGGAGATGAAATTTCTTTTTTCTCCATGATAGATGTCATATCCCTCTCTCTTTTTATTGGAACTCCAGACAGATCAAAATTAAAGATCTGACTATCCTCTACCAGTTTCTTAATAATATCCATGGTATTGGATATTTCTTCCTCCTGACTGGCATTCATAATCTGTTGGATTCCTTTTGCTATCTCTTTTTGAAGATTCAAAGTACTATATTTATCCACCGAAAATTGAACCGGTTTAATTACCATGCCTTTTTGAGCTATCTCTCCTGATGCCAAAGATTCATTCGGCTCAATAACCAGCTCCTCTTTATTCGGAGTCTCTTTCAAATAGGAATACGTTTCTTCATAATTTGGTTTTGATTCACTCTTCTTTCTGGCTTCTGCCTCACCCTTCGGCTCGTAAGTCCTTTTAAGCAGCTTCTCCTTTGGAGTATTTCCTTTCTTTCCAGCCTCTGTCGGTTGTTTTTTCTTTTTCCCTTTTCCCCAAAATCCCCTATTTTCATTTTTTTCATTTTCTTCTTTTTGCCTTCTCGAAGTCCGCCTTGCCATCGTACTTAAAAAGCTCAATTCTTCTTCAAAGTCTTCCAGATTAATATGAAATTCTTCATTATCCCATTCATACATCTCTTCTGGTGTTGCATAGACCTCGTCCTTTAAAATTTCTTTTTTCTTTTTCTTATGAACATCTTCAAAAATGCTTTCCTTCACATGGGAATCCTTATCATATTCGTCCTTGTCATAGGATTCTTCGTCGTATTCGTCCTTGTCATAGGAATCCTTATCATACTCATCCTTGTCATAGGATTCTTCGTCGTATTCGTCCTTGCCATAGGATTCTTCGTCATACTCATCCTTGTCATAGGAACTTTTGTCATAATCATCCTCATCATAGGAATCTTCGTCGTATTCGTCCTTGCCATAGGATTCTTCGTCATATTCGTCCTTGCCATAGGATTCTTCGTCGTATTCGTCCTTGCCATAAGATTCTTCGCCGTATTCGTCCTTGCCATAGGATTCTTCGTCGTATTCGTCCTTGCCATAGGATTCTT
>CADBUD010000398.1 GCA_902797785.1 uncultured Lachnospiraceae bacterium | reverse complement strand
TGTTAGCACCCACCTAACTTGACTTGATTTTAATTCATTTGATTGTCGCTGGATTGATTGGTATACTGTCAATTAGTCTATAGAAAGGAAGATTCCGAAGGGAGTCTCTTGGCGGCGACAATCCTTCGGAATCCATGGTATATAACCATGGTCAGTATATCAGATTTCGAAGAGATATACAACGAGGAAGAAGAGGTTTTTATATAGAGAGCAATGAGGTCTGTATCTGTACGGAATGTGAAGGACTACTGAAATACAGAGATAAAGTGTTAAGAGGTCAGAAGCAGATTGGCGGTGAAAGGAAGCTTTACATGATCAACCGAATGAAGTGTACGGTTTGTGGAAGACTGCACCGGCAACTGACGGACGGGATGATCAAGTTTAAGCAATACTCAGCAGAAGTCATAGAGGACGTGGTTGATGGGGTGATCACCGAAGCTGATCCGATTGATTATCCCTGCGAGGGAACGATGAAGCACTGGAGATGGTGGTTTCAGTATAACCGGGAACAGATGGAAGGACAGATTCGTTCGGCGGGGCACCGCCTCCTGGGGTTTTATAACGGATTTTTAAGCCCTGTGGAATCATTGCTTGGGGAAATCCGGGAAAGAATAAGCCCTGGCTGGCTTGGAATGGTATGCCGTATCGTGAACAATACCGGCGGGGCACTGCGAACCAAAACAGAATACGGCTGATGCACCGACTTTTGTTCGATGTCAATCCGGCGTAGGTATAAGATACTTCCAGAAGGAGGTACAAAGCCTATGGAAAGTAAAGAAGTGAGGAACTGGCGGGATGACCAGGCATTGAAGAGGCTTGAAATGATCACGCCGCTGCTGGATCCGGATCTGGACGATGCGAAGCGGTCACAGATGCGGGAAACCATTGCTGAGAAGAACCATCTCACGGTACGGAGTCTCTACCGTTATGAAAAGTATTACCGGGAGAATTCCTTTGATGGATTGCGCCCGATGAACAGGCAGAAGCGGCGGTCGGCGAAGCTGCCGGACAACTACGATGAAATCGTGGGGCAGGCGATACAGCTGAAAAAGGAGGTGCCGAGGCGGAGTGTGCGCCAGATCATCAAGATCCTTGAGATCGAGGGATGGGCAGCGCCGGGAGTCCTGAAGGCATCCACCCTGCAGCGATACCTGTACAACGCAGGTCTTGGAAAGAAACAGATATGCAAATATACGGAAGCCAGAGAGACAAGCTCGAGACGTTTCTGCAGGCCGCACCGCATGGAACTGATCCAGGGAGACATCAAATACGGTCCCCAGATCAGGGATAAGGACGGAAAGCTGATAAAGACCTATCTGTCCAGCCTGATCGATGACCATTCCCGCTACATCCTGCAGTCGGAGTTTTACGATAACCAGAGAGCAGAGATCGTAGAGGATACGTTTCATAAAGCAGTCCTGAAGCACGGAGGATTCGATTGCGGGTACCTGGACAATGGCGGACAATATATCACTGCGCGGCTTGAAAAAAGCTGCGGAAAGCTGGGGATACGGCTTTTGCATGCGAAGCCGAGGAATGCAGAGGGAAAAGGGAAAATTGAAAAGTTCCACCAGGTAGTGGACAGTTTTATCGCAGAGGTTCGTGTGGCGCATGTCCACAGTGTTGAGGAATTAAATGAACGCTGGAAATACTATCTGGAAGAGGAATACCAGAAGGAAGCACATGATGGGATCAAAGAGTATTATGGGGCAATGGATGTTTCCGTTCCGGCATGTGGCATATCTCCGGAGCAGGAATGGAACAGAGATACAAGAAAACTGACATTCCTTGATGTGGGGACGATTGCGGAGGCGTTTGAGAGGCACGAAACGAGGCGGATTGATAAGGCAGGATGCTTCTCTTTTGATGGAAAACTTTATGAAGCCAGCACTGCGCTTGCTGGAGCCTGTGCAGAGATCGTATATGATCCGCTGCATACGGAAGAGATTGAGGTGCGTTACCAGGGCATCACACCAATCAAGGCAAAGCGTGTCAGGATCGGTGCTCTTGCAGATAAAAAGCCGCCTGTGCCGGTCGG
>CADBUD010000397.1 GCA_902797785.1 uncultured Lachnospiraceae bacterium | reverse complement strand
GAATTCTCAGCTTCCTTCGACTTGATTTCAAATGAGAGAAAATCTGTCAGTCCCTGATAATTATTCGTTTCTTCTACCGTGGCTTTTACATAATAGATTCCTGCCTCTGTCGGAAGGTCTATCATGGTATTCCCCTCTGAATCAAGGAAATACTGATACACAATATTTCCATAGAGGGCCTCTGCCTCCGGAGCTAATGTTTCTCCCTCCGTAATATCCGGACAGGTAAGTGAGGTGATCCAGCGATTTTCTGCCTGAGTCAGCTCTACCGTTTCCTGACCGTTCACTTCCTGATAGTTCTCTAGAGAAACCCGATAAGATACCAGGTAGCTTCCCACCTCTGTAAAGGTCGGATTTTCTTCTGTTTCCTCCTGATTCTCTGTGTGATACAGAATCTTGGCTCCTGTCGGCACTGCGGTCACGGTAATTCCATGCGCTTTCTGATCGTAGCTTCCCTGATAGCCCCTGGCACTGACTTCCAGCTTTCCTGTTACATGAAATTGGCAGATTTCTGAAAGTCCACTGTAGTTTTTCGTTTCCTCTACGCTCGCTTTCATATAGCAGATTCCTGCAGCAACCGGGACCGTTTTGGTATAACTTCCATCTTCTGTCTCGGAATAGGTATAACTGACCGTTCCAAAAGCCGCCTTTGCTGTCGGAGAAGGAGTTTCAGAAGCATTGATATCACCACAGGAAGGAGATGTCATCCAGAAATTATCTGCCTTTAAAATCTCTACGGTCTTCTTCCCGGAAACCTCCTCATAACCATCCAGCTGTACCTTGTAATACACCGGATAGATTCCTACATCAGAAAAGACGGGAATTGTCGTGCTAAAGTTAGTATCCTCGGTCCGGTAGAGGATTTCTGCTCCTTCCTCTTCTACAGAAACCGTGATACTATGCGAGTTTCCATCATACGTCCCCGAATACCCTTCGGATATCAGTGTTGGAAATGGGAGTTCTTCTGCTGCGGACGGATCGTATTTCGTCTCCGCCATAGGATATTCTTCCAAAAATTCCTCTGTTTCAAATTCTGTATCTCGGGTATGCCCTTTAAAATCTGTGCTTCCCATCAAAAAATAGGAATAGGTCTTCCTTCCGGCATCCCATGTAGAATCCATATTATACCAATATTTTCCAAGCTTTACGATATTCCAGCCATGTGCGTCAGAATTTCCGACTCCGGAGATAATCCTTGCCTGCACTCCGGACTCCAGCGCCAGTCGATAAAACGCATTTGCATACCCCTGACAGACACAGGTGTGATCGATCAATGCCCCATATGCGGTATATTGCAGCCTATAATCTTCACTTTTATAATTGTCATAATCGTAGGTAATCGTTTCGCACAGATAATCATAGATTTTTTTGATTTTGTCGTACTCCGAGGTTGTATCCGTAAATTGGAATCCATCCAGAATGGATTCCACCTCTTCATCTACCATGTCTTCCTGTTCCAATGTGGTGTAATAGGTAACGGTATAATTGAACGTGTAGCGATATGTGGTCCCGCTTCCGCTTGGCTTCGTATATCCCACATTACAGCTATATCCGCCCCAATGCCACCGAAAATAATCTCCACCCTTCGGATCGTCTGATACCGCATAGGCAGCCCGCAATATTTTTCCGGCCATCCCGGAATCGTATGCCTCCGGTAGTTTTAATTTGACTGTGAAGGTAGTTTCCCTGTTTTTTGCATGCTCCAAAAAGGCCTCCCCTGCTTCTTCATAAGAAAGCGCATAGGTCATGGATGAGGAATCTGCCAAAAATGTTTCTGATTCCTCTATGATCCCGGATTTCGCCGAAACCAGATCTGCTTCTGTCACCACATCCTGATAAAGCGGATTGATCTCTGTTACCGTATCGGTGTAAACTCTTCCCTCCACGGCCAAGGTTCCGGCATCTAACGAATCAAATGACGTTTCTTCCTGTGATGATTCTGTTTTTGACGCTGCACTGACCTTTCCACCATGATATGGCAGCAAGCCCAGCACGAGGATCATTGACATAACTATGGCTGTGTATTTTCTTCTCCTGCTATAATCCATTTTTCTTCCTCCTCTATGCTTCCACATCACCTTGCGCCCACTGCCCCGGATTTTCTTACTCTGTACGCCTTCGGTGTGCAAAAACGCATGAAACTACCTTGCGGGATAGTGGCTGTGAATAGTAACCTCATTATTCCTCTAATACAATCACTCTGCATTCTGCCGTCAGTCCGTTTTGTGATGTTCCGCGAATCGTTGTCATTCCCTCGGATACTCCGCGCACCTTCCCTTTCTCGCTGACGGTTGCTACGTTTTCATTATCAGATTCCCATGTCATCGTACGATCCAGCACATTATCCGGGGTGAACTGGACCTTCAGCTTTTTCTTTTCTCCTACAGCAAGCTCCAGCTCCGTATCCTTGAGTGCAATAGAGGTCGCCTCCACCGCCTTCACGGTAACCATACAGGTTCCCATCCGTTCCCCATTAGATACATAGACGGTTGTTTTTCCCGGTGCTTCCGCCGTCATATTCCCTGTCTGATCAATGGTAACGACCTTTTTATTTCCGGATTTCCAATAAATATTCTCCGTTGCCTTAATCGTCGAGAGAGTGGTTGACTCTCCCACTGTCATTGTCACCTCTGACGGGCGGATGATCACCCCGGCCAAATAATCAAAAATCGGCTTATGGAAAAACACCATGACAGAAAACGCGATAAGGATCAACAAAAACACGGTAACAATTACATTTCTTATTAATTTCATAGCCTCCTTCATCCTTCCGTAATCACATCATGCACATTGTTTTTTTCTTAATAAAATAAGCTGACAGGCAGCCTGACTCATGGACGCTGATTCATAAAAAACACAAAATCCGTGCGCATCAGTTTATACCATTAGTCAAAAACGCCAACGGTTTTCGTTAACGAGTATCCTTCGTTCCTGAGAATATGGCAAAAATACGGGAGGCAAATAACTGTCTCCCGCATTTTAGGCTGCTTAAGCACTATTCACAGTCAATTATACTCATGAACGAAATGGCCTGTCGTTTTGTTCATGAGCCGCGCCTGATTTTCGTTCCTAGTCTTCTTCATCCTCTACTTCTCCGGCCACTGCGCCGATGACAGAGGATACCGCGCTAACGACTACAACAACAGCGATGATGACGATCAGCCCCCCTGCTAACAGGAAGAACCCTGAAGAAGCACCTGATGCCTGGGATGCATCCTCAGCTGCATAAGACGTAATCGGCATCAGAAGCAGACTACACATACAGAAAATCCATGCAAAAAAAGCGGTCAACTTGTTTTTCAACTTCATGATTCTATTTTTCCTCCTCTATAAACGTCAGTTTATATCTGACTTATTCTGTCTACGGTGTATGCAGACAAAGCTCCGGTGGAGCTTTATCTGTAGGATG
>CADBUD010000396.1 GCA_902797785.1 uncultured Lachnospiraceae bacterium | reverse complement strand
TTTCCGAAAAAGAGCAGGATTTTAAATTATCAGAAAAGAAACTAAAGGAGACTCATCCGATCGCGGCGGAAATTTTATCCGTTTACTGGCCTACGATAACCGCAATCTATCTTTGCATTAGTTTTTTGACTTTTCGCTGGGCAACGACATGGCTCATCTGGCCGATAGCCTCTGTCTGCTATCCACTGATTCATGCCGCACTGCGAAAAAAATAAAGAGTTAAAGAACATGGGAGGAATAAATATGTTTAAAAAAGTATATCGCAGCATATTATGGATTCTTACGATTTGCTGCATCATCATAGGACTTCATATTCACACATCCGGAGGCATGTCATGGTTTTTTCATCGCTTGACAGGAGACGGAAAAGGCGGTCAGGAAATAGTGAAGGAGACCATCACAGATTCGTCCTATGCCGGCTGGCACAAGTTGAACATCGATGTCTCTGTTCTTGATATTAAAATTGCCAGTGGAAAAGATTATCAGATTCAATATGAGGGTGAAAAGCGGCTCAAACCGGAAATCACAGTTCAATCGGATACGCTTGTGATTTCACAGAAAGAAAAAAATGGATTTATCTTTTTCGGGGGTTCAAAAGAAGGAGTACTTACCATTACACTGCCAAAGGATATGAAACTGTCAAATGCAGATATTGCGTCAGATACAGGGGAAGTATCTTTAAGAGAGCTTTCGATTGACCAAATGGAGATGGATCTGGATACCGGAGAGCTTCACCTGGAGCAATGCCAGCTCGGAGTGGGAAAGCTTCGCACAGATACCGGTGAGATTTATGTAGAAGACAGCTCTATGACAGAGTATGAAGCCAGAACTGATACAGGAAAAATAAAAATGGATCAGTGCCATTTTGACGTCCTTTCCTGCCGGACAGATACCGGAGATATTGAGGTAGAGGCAGCAGACTCTTTAGAAGATTATTATATGGAATTAAAGACAGATACCGGAACGATTGAGATAAATGACCAGAAATTTGAGAAAAAGGCGGTAGTAGGAAAAGAAAATGCAAAAAAGAAACTGAGTGCTGACACGGATACGGGGGATATCCGGATACGATAACGAAATTTGTTATACTCATGAGCGAAATTGCCTGCTGTTTTGTTCATGAGTCGAGCCGGATTCTGGTCGCTAAAAGCGACATTTTTCTTACAAAATCCGTGCACATCATTTTTATGCCCATTAACGAAGACCATTGTTGGTTTTTGTTAATGGGTTTAAGTTTCACAGTAGGAAAGTTTGACTTGTTGCACTTTTTAGGGCGATTTATTGCTGACGTATGAATCTGTTTGAGTATTAGGGTAGATAGTGATGATAAGAAAAAGAATCGTCTTGTATTTAAAATAGAGAATGGAATGATTGAGATTTGGCAGTGCGGCATACATTATGGAGATAAGTGATGAAGGGAGTACAAATTTAGCAAATACATTTCAGGCGGTTGATAATTTTGTCAACCGCCTGAAATCCTTATTATGGGAAGTTGTTATTACTATTCACAGCAACTTTATTTTATGATAACTTGAAAAATGAAATTGCTTCGCTCATATCATCATTGATATCACGCATCTCGGCGGTAGAATTCTGTGTATCCGCACATGCATTTGTAACAGTCTGACAAGATGCGGCAACCTCTTCCGCGGAAGCACCGAGTTCTTCGGAAATAGCGCCCAGATCCGAAGTTGAGTTGGTCATTTCTTCTTTGATCTTGTCAAGAGTATCTGCCATCTGCCGGATGGTCTCTATCTCATTTATGGAAGCTTCAACCGAATCGGAGAGAATATTGAATTTATCCTGCGCTTTTTCAATCTCTGTTTTCTCCTTATTGATAACATCATATACTCTGTTGGAGATATCCACGGTTCCGCCTGAAAGAACAACCACATTCTCAATAATTTGTTTGATTTCTTTGGCTGACTCGGCGGATGAGTCAGCTAGAGCCCTGATTTCATCGGCGACCACTGCGAATCCCTTGCCTGCTTCTCCGGCACGTGCTGCCTCGATGGATGCGTTAAGCGACAAGAGGTTGGTCTGTGCAGCAATAGATTCAATTGCCTGTAGAGCAGAGCTGATATTGCCGATGGCAGAGTTGGTCTTATCGATCTTGACTTTGATTTCTTCCATGGCATCTACGGATTCATTGGCGCTTATATATACCGATTTCATACATGTGGTAGCCTCGGTATTGGCTTTCTTGATAGTTTCTGATGCATTATGGAGAGTCTCCACATTATTGTTGAGAACTTCTATGCTCTGACCAAGGTTAGAAGCTTTTTCTGCCAGGTTCTGTGCATTTTCGGCAACACTCTGTGATGTCTGTGCAACCTCGTTGATAGCGGTATTGATCTGCGCAACAGAATTGACATTGTCGCCCGTCATTCCGTCTACGCTCACAATGGAATGATTCAGTTTTCCGGCTGCATCCTTAACCGTATTCATTGATTTGCCAAGCGCTTCTCTTAATATTCCGAAAGCAGAAATAATAGTAATCGTCTCTCTTATATGGGATGTGGCTTTACATTCCGATGTAACATCACCGGTACTTAATTTGTTGAGCGACTTGGAAATTTCAATAAGAGGAACGGATATGAGTCTCTCGACAAATAAAGTAATGATCGTGAATATTACGATACATATAATACATAATAGGATTATATAATTCCTGATCTGATGAACGCCGGATAATACATCGCTCTCATCCGCAGTAAGAACCGCAATATAATGACCTTCATTTCCGATATAAAATCCTGCATATTTGATTTTGCCCTTGTACTTATATTCAATAAGATCCGGTTCGGGTCTTTCACCTGCCTCAAGCTTTGCGACAAGCTCCTTGACAGCATCATTCTCGACAGGATCTCCTATTTTGGCTTCGTCCGGATGATAGAGCATGGTTCCACCTGCATCTACAATATATATGTATGCAGAATTTAGTCCGAGTTTCGTTATGTCCGAAATGCTCTCTGCGATACCGTGAACATAGAAAGCTCCGCCGATGAAGCCAAGAGGTTTGCCATCTGCAATGACAGGTGTGTATAAAGACATAATATTCTGACCCGAAGCAGGACTTTCCATAATACCTGCATTAAATACTCCATCAGGAGCTGATGTTATGGAATTCTGCAGACCTGTTAGATTGTCGCCCTCTCGAAGTACCATTCCGATAACCCCTTCATTGGGATGTGTAAGAACCTTAGAGTTCCAATCCGCCAGATACAGCCCCTCCCATCCGCTGAGCGACCCGAAATAATCAAGGGTAAACTCTTGTGCTGCTGCGATTGCTTCAGGGTCATCCGGATTTTTAAGGGCTTCCAGCATGATCGGTGCCGTTGCGCAAGCCTTAAGACTTTCTTTATTCCTGTCCACTATGGTATCAAAAGAATTACCTACTTCTGAAACTACCTGAACAAACGAATTATGGGTATAGGTCTTGATCTCCTTTCCGCTCCTGCTGACAGCCATGCAGCCAATGACGACAGATACCACGACTAACGGGATCA
>CADBUD010000395.1 GCA_902797785.1 uncultured Lachnospiraceae bacterium | reverse complement strand
TGATGGCGGGATTTTAATGTTTTAAAGGTATTATCGTAATCGTGTTTTTGTTTCATATTGATTCCTCCAAGATATATTTTTGATATGCTTTTATAGACCTTTTTCTCGTTCCTATCATCTGATTTTAGAAATGCATCTCATTTTTCTGATATTATTTTTCTTAAGCTTACAAGAAAACTGATTCAGTATACCCGTTTCTAAAAATCACTACCATTTCTCTATAACAAGTATGCTGAAATCCAATCCTTATAGATGTGATATTATCATACTATAATAAATTTTTCAATCATAAAAAAAGTAAAATTTTTATAAACTTCTCACCCATGGTTACTATCCCCCGTTGATTTGATAAATATCTTCATTTTTCAAATACAACAGGATTTTTAAACTAGCAGTACCACTTTCTTTTGATTTTTGATTCATATCCGCCGTCTTGTTGACTTGCTGCAATGTTGCTAAAATCACCATTAGCAACATGAACAACTCATCATGCCTACATCCTTATGCTAAAGTCTGATACTTATGGTCATACACGGATGATTGAAGAATATTCGGAGAATATCCGATGGAAAGTATCCAATGTGATATCCGAGGATGGCATCTTCGGTATAAAATCGAAAGGCAAGGTATTTGATACTCACCCCGAAGAGGCTTTCCTTTATCTGTATTACGACGGCATGAACGGAAGCGAAAGGTCGGTAGCTCTTATACGCAAGCTGATACATGGAGCGAATCAGATGCGTAAGGCAATAGCCTCTGGAGAAAAGCCTTCCGTTCCAAAAGAACTCGGATCATATCTCGAGTTAAAGAAAGAGGGTGAGTCCTATACTGTCAAATACAAGTATGGATCCTGGCAGAAAGCAGTGGACGAAAAAGGTTTCTACTCCATCGCATCCTCCGAGGATTTTGAACCGACCAGAGTTCATAAAATTTACCACCTGCGGGATGCCTCCGAAAAGCAGTTCATGATACTGAAATCCCAGTTGAGATTTGATGTAACACGCGTCCACTTTGTTGAAAGCCTTATGGGAAAGTTCGCAGTATGTTTTGTGGCTGCCATTTAGAGGAAGTTTACGTTTATATTCAATGAGTATTAATTATCAAGATATTTCACCTTAATTCATTAATTGCTCGCTCGTAATTGGCTCTTATATTCCCTTTACCACAACAATATTCTCTTACCTGAGCAAAATCACTTATATATTTCTTCCTATCAAAATACATTTCTCTAATAAGTTCCTCCATTTCTTCATATGAAGAAAACTTAAAATCATTCAGTCCTTCAAATATATCTTTTTCACAATTGTTATGAAATCTAAAAACAGGGATTCCCAAGAAAAGCAATTCCATGTATACGGAAGATTTTGACATAATACACAATTCAACCATTGAAGCAAAATCATATATTGCCATATCCCGTTCGACAGTCTTTACATAACATTCAGATTCATAATAACTACTATATTTATTTTCCCTATCATTAGGATGCAATTTTACAATATACTTATAATTATTTTTTTTACAAAATAATTTGCAAATATTAATCATTTGTATATTTGAATGATAATTTATCTTTGAACAACCATCTAATAACAAACCTATAATCCCCTTTTTTTTCACTTTAAGTGGAACTTCAACATCTATATATTTTGGAATTCCAACAGATTCAATCCTTTCTGGTGCAACACCACAGCTAATTGCTATTTCCTTATGATAATCGCCCCACATAAAAATTTTATCTGCTGTTAAATTTTCAAAAATATGCATCAAGTGGCGTAAGTTATTATCTGGTATAGTTTTTGCATAATTACCATGCTGTAATGTTGCTGTTGGAATTTTTAATTTTTTTCCAAATTGAACAAATATATTCTCATCACAATATTCATCATTTAAAACAATAAACGCTTTCGATTTTGCAAATTTACTCTCATTTTTTTTCAAGTAATCTAAAAATCGAAATGTAGACATAGCATCATAAAGAAACAGACCTATTAATTTCATATCAAACCCAGCATGTTTCAGAGCAAAAAACCATTGCAATACATATGGAATCCTAAAAAAGAAAAAAAAAGAAATACTTCTATGATATAATTCATCTTTTAAAACAGTAACATCACTTATTTTATTAGAAAATCTGTTAAGTATTTCTGTCATATCCTTACGCATTAAATACTTTCGGGACTTAAAAAGAACTATTTTGTTATTCGCTTTACCTTTTAAAAAAAACATAGAAGAATTAAAACAAAAATTAGAAATAATTCCTCTTAATTTAAAAGAATCTCCTCTCCCTAAAAGCATATACTCTAATACTGTATTATATAAATAATGACTTGCATCATATCCCTTGAATCCCCAAAGGTTAACATTTTTCAGCATTTGTATGGTTTCAAAAAAATTTTCTTGTGTAAAGACTTTTTGATTACAACTTTTAGTTGGTATTTTCTTTTTCATTTTTCTATTTTCCTCATCTAATAAAACATGGAAATAGTCACTATTTTTCATCAAAACTGGTAAGAATCTAATAAGTTATTAAAAATTATTTTTCCCAAGTGTGTCTACATCATTTTTATCACTCGATATAAAATTTATCCTCTGCTTTGCAAGTTTATGTGTATCGACTATACTTGATTATTTTACGCTCTTCTCAATATTCAACAGTTATATTAAAACAACAATTCTCAAAAAATTTAAGATCCAAATTGAATTTATTACTGTTTAACCATATTCAATACATCCTCCAATTCCCGAATAATTTGATTCATATCTGTCCCACTTTTCTGAGCCCATGTTGACAAATGCCCTCTACCATCTCCATGATGCATTACACCACTCTGTGGAAAATTCATGTAATTGTTCCCATAAAAAATTTCCAGATATTTATGAGCATCATTAGGCACAGGTACTTTAAATCCTTCGAACATCATATAGTTTAATGGAAATATGTTTTTCACTTCAAAAATCATCGGTTTTGGACACCATTCAGGACAATTAATAATTGACTTTGCTTCTTTCTTTTCGCATATTTCTGGAATAAATTTTTTTCGATACTTAAACATTTTCTTTCTATCGTATTTATTTCTTTTTTTTCTCCATTGTCGCTGATATTGAGTGTTTTTTCGTTTAAATCCTTCGATGTTCCTCTTATTTTTAGGATCAATCGTAGTATATTCAAATGGAAATAAATCAATCCATAATCCAGTTTCTCTATGTTTGTATCCTATGCCAACATGTGCAATAGGTTCATCCTTTGATTCTTCTACGCTTATTCCATATTCTTTTAGTTCTTCTTTCAAAATATGTCTTGCTCTCTCATAATCTGTTCTTATCATATTAATATCAATGTCATCATCCCATGGGATAAAACCATGATGACGAACAGCACCAAGACAAGTTCCTGCATCTATCCAGTATTCTATTTTATGTTTGACACATATTATATCTACTATTTGTAAAAGTAAAGCATCCCCTTTTTGTATCATTCTTAAACTTCCTGTTGCCTCAGGGAAAGATAAAATATCGCAGTAATTATTAAGAAAAAAATATAGTGTATTAATTCGTTCCTCGTATTGAGATGTTCCACTTATAACTTGAATCCAATATCGAATCTTTTCTTTAATCTTATCTCTATTAAAAAAAGACATAATCTAAAAACACCTTTCCATAAAATCTTTCATCATTCACCAATTCTACATTTCTACACATCATACACAAATCAACTACATATCACTTTTGCATTTATGTCTAGCACATCGTTTTATTTCCAACTCAATCTGATTAGCCACATAGACATCTGTATATGTATTATATTCTTTTAATATTTCTGCTATTGGAACACGATCTCCCTTTTTTCTCTCTACAAATTCTACTATTTTTTCTACATCTTTTTTTCTAATTACTTTTGTTGTATGTATTGTAAGAGAATTTCCATAGTTTTCTAAGACTCTCTCTGTAGGACAATTATTTATAAATGAAATATTTAATATAGGTTTTCCAGTAGCAATATATTCAATTGTTTTACTCGGTACCTGGTTTGGAATTCCATTTCCTAAATTTAACAAAACATCTGCTTCTTCTACCATTTCATCAACTTTATTTTTTTCAACCCATCCATACAGCACAATTCTATTTCCTAAAGCATTAATCAAATCTGCAAATTCTTCTTCCATTCCTCCACCTAAAATATGTAATCTGTACATTTTAGGAAGTTTTAAAAACAATTCATATAAATATTTTGGATTTCTTATTTCTTTATAGAATGCTCCTGTAAAAACAAAATCTATGAATCCACTATGTTTAATCTTATCATTGGTCAATAATTTATCTTTTTGCAAATCTTTTGTTATAATTTCCGGGAAATCTATCTGTACATAATTTAAGCGTTCCTTTTCCTGTTCAGAAAAAACAGTAAGCATATCTTTGATAATTAAATCCGTTGTAAATACCGCATCCAAATTAAGTACACACTTTTTTTCTTGTTTTATACGATGTTTTTTTTTCTTGTCAGCCAGCATATAATTAAATGTATATGGATCTAATTCTATTGCCATTTTTATAACATCATTTTTTAGCTTTGACACATAATTCATACAAAAAAAGGGAAATGAATGACCTATCACAACTTCAATATTGTTCTGAACACAATATTGTTCAAGAAACTTAATTAATTTTTTTTTATAAAACAAAGAATCAAAAAAAGCAGCATCTATAGTTGTAGGGATTATACTTGGATGTGAAATTAAATATAAAGCCTCATGAAAACGTAAATTCGGTTTAGTGTACATTTCAGAAAAAGCCTTACGGCGCTTGCACTGCATTTTATCAATATATAAATGCGCATGATTCAATTTATCAATTTTAGCTAAATCGATTTCTTTTATAGGCATATCATCAAAATATATAACATGAATATTATGATTTACATTCATTATGTTAATTATATTTAAAATGATATTTACACTAGCTCCACAATTTTTATATAAATTTTCCACTAAAAATAATATCTTCATTTCTGTATTATTCCTTAGAATTCTTAATTTTTTCTTACTCTATTACTTCTGTGATTAAATATTTCAACATCAGTATCCATATTTTTCATTACTATTTTCAATCTAACTCAATTTTTTATGTTTGAACAGGCGTATCATTTTCCTGTTTTTCTGTAAATTATTCATATAAAGTTCTGACTTCCTTCGCATTTTCTCCTTTGTATGTAATATAATCCTGCAATAGATAATTCTGTTTCAAGTTGTGGCTAAGATATTCATCCGAATTAATCTCAAGAGAATATGGCAAAGTATAGCATGTCTCTATCTCATCTTTTTGGTCGCCGAATCATTCCTGAACAATTCTACCATGATGCACCTTCAGATTATCCACAATAATAAGAACTTTTCTGCCAGGATTTTCGGAATCCTCACACCTTGCCGAAACCCCTTTTACCGGATAGTCCCAATTACTGATACCGTTCTCATCTCCCTAAGATATCTCAGTATTTTTCCACTTTTCTTTACAATCTCAGAATACGTTTCGTTCATAAGAAAGTTTAATATTTAATTGCAAAAGTAATATTATAATTACTCTATTTAAAGCACAATCCAAACACTAAATCATATTTCCTCTTTTATAAATCTCTTCATAAATCTCTTTCAATAATACAATGTTTTCTTCTATTCGATTATATTTTTTCATTCTTTCTATTGAGTTCTCTGACATTTCCCGTGTAAAATCATCATTTTCAAATATTTTTCTTATGTAGTTTGTTAATTGATATGTCTCACTAGCAGGATATAGATATCCTTCTTTTTTATGCGTCATCATAGAGGATACTCCCCCTACATCAGCTGCAACACATGGAACCCCAAGACTCATCGCCTCGCACAAAGAATTTGGAGAGTTTTCCATAACAGATGGCAAAATATATACATTTGTCCTCAAATATTGCTCTTTCATTTGTTCTGCATTTAAATTTCCAACAAAACATATATGTTGTCTTAAATTCCATTTTTTTATCAAATTTCGTATATATTTTCCATAATTACTGATTCGAATTCTATTTTTCCAAGTAGTAACCTTAGTTATATTTTCTCCAGCCACATATAAAATAATGTCAGGATACTCCGCTGCTAAATCCCTCAATGCCTCCAATGCCAAATGTAATCCTTTTATCGGATATGTTGCTTGTGACATAAAAAGAGAATGTTTCCTACAACCATTAAAATTCCAAAACTTCTCAATGTCACTAAACTCACGACGAAGATTTTCCGGACAATAAAAATATTGAATTGATGGATTTATTCTTTTTACTGCAGCATAATCAAACTCTGTCCTTCCCATTACATTTTTAACATTTTTCAATGCTTCTATTTCATATTTTCCACGTATCAAAAACCTTTTCTTTTGAAGGGCGATGTTATCTAAACGAAATAAATCACGAAATGTTATGCCATAATAAACTTCTGCTGGTAAATTGGCTCGATAACACCCCCCCAATAAAAAGCCAGCCCTTGAATATGAATCACTGTTCTTGAAGGACAATTAAAGCTTTTTACCATTGCCAATGCATGTGGAAATTCCGTTCCAAATATATGTACAATATCTGGATGAAATTTTCCTAATATTTTTTTAAAAGTACTCTCCAACGTTTTATCATATATATGTGAAGACCATTTTTTTTTATTAAATCCATAAAATATTGTGTTTCTATATTTGACTCTGGTAATATTCTTGTTACTTTTATAAGGTGCGCAATATGCAATCTCAACGCTATCATCATCTGATAACTTTTCCAGTGTTTCAACCAACCAGCTGCCTCCCATGGAAGTCCCAGCATCACCTAATTTTTTTAATATTTGTGGTACAACTATATTGCATAGCCATAAAATTTTCATTTTTTCCCCCGTTCCCATTAATTTAATCATTTATTTTCTAATCAGTCTTCTAATCACTTTCTCAGCCTGTACATCATTATTTTTATATTTCATCACAAATTTTTTTGCCAGCATTCCTTTTTTATGAAGTTCTTCCCTTGGCTTATTCAATACTTTTTTCATCGTTTCTATCATGCCCTCGATTGACTCGTCTTCAAATACATATACATATCTGTTGTACTCTTTTGGCATCCCAGGAAGTTTTGTGGTAAGAACAGGTGTGCCCGAGGCCATATATTCCATATTCTTTGAAGGAAAAGAATACTTCGTAAACTCTTCATTGCTCGGTCTTGGATTAATCAAAAGCGTAGCCTGTATTTCTGCTTGTATAACTTCCTCATTTGAAACAATCCCATGATAAATAATAGATTTATTTTTATTCTTTCGTAACTCATCCGCATAATCACCATCTCCATAAATATGCAACTCCGCATCATCTATTTCTAGCCTTTTAAACGCTTGAACCAATTTTTCTACTCCATATTTTCTATACAGTCCACCAGCATATATACATATTTTCTTGTCAGCCTTTTTACCCAGACAATTCTCTTTCTTCTCCATTCTTGTATCAACATGACCCTCTAATACGATATATTTTTTCTTGCTATTAATGCGCTGACTCATTTGCTCTGTAAGAAGTATATACTTATTGCATAAGTGAATCGCCAAATATGAAAATTTACAAATCATACTTTCTTTTGGCGCAAGAGTTTCTGGCAAATCTGTTACAATTCCAATTCTATCTCTCTTCAACAGCACAGCCGCCAACAACGCTCCAATTGAATTAGAAATACAAAGCACATCGCAAATAACCACACTGTTTTTATGTTTTTTTAAGAATAAAAAAGCGTATTGAAAACTTTGAAGTATAACTTTTATATGAAGCATTTTGGATATATGAGGAAGAATATAATGGAACTGAATTTTTCTCTCTTTTTCATCATAAACCACACTTTTCATATTAACTAGCGGATTATTAAAACTAAGTGCTGCAACATTGCACTTTTTGTCAGAAAATCCCCACGTCAAAAGCCTATGATATTTCTGAACCTGTAATCCAATCTTATCCGGCTCTTTTTTTATAAAATTTTCTTCTAAACGCTTTGAAATAAGATTTGAAACATACAAAATACAAACTTTACTCATTTTCTACAGCCTCAAATGTCTTTTTTGCCTCATTTTCAAATGTATATTCCCTAATTTTCTTTATATTATTTTCCGCCATCATTTCTCTTAGTTTCCAATCCTTTAAGAGAAATATTATTTTCTTTCTTAGCTCATTTACATCATCAGTATCTATTAAATATCCATTTTTTCCATCATCAATTAATTCCAGACCTGCAACACATTTTTTTGTTGTAATTATAGGAAGTCCATTTGCCATAGCTTCATTAACAAACAATCCCCACGTATCTTCTCTTGTAGGAACAGCTAATATATCTGCCATTTTATAATAATTCCATAACTCTTCCATGGGCATGAATTCTACAAAATGAACATTTTTAATTTTATATTTTTTTATGATATCCTTTAAATCTTTTGTTGCTTTTCCACTGATAATATATATCCCGATATTTTCAGAAAAATTTCTGCATGCTTTTAATAAAATATCATGACCTTTTCTTTTTATAATACTCCCGACTGATAAAATAACTTTTTTTTCTTTAATTCCCAACTTTTTTCTTATTTTATTTTTTTCTATCTGATTCAGACCATTTTTCAAAATATCTTTCTGATAAAAAGAAGAAAACGGATACCATTTAATCTTCTCTTTTTCTTTAATATAACTAGAAAAATACGATTTTTTAGAATTCATACTACTAAGGTAACATTTTGCCCCGTTTAATAACAAAGTTTTATATTTTTCCTTAAATCCTGTCTTTCCATCCCCCGGCAAAGTCCCTTCACATTGCAAAATATAAGGTATCTTTCTTATTTTCATATACCAAATAAGCCACATACCAGTAGGTGATGCCGGATCGTGAATAATAAATTTATCAAATTTTTTAGAATCAATATATTTGATAATTTGAGGACAAAAAGCCATATCTGCCTGAGTATGAATGCCATGCAAGATTATTATTTTTTTTATATTGGGTGCTGTATATTTTTTCCAGCTTGAATCTCTTTCACTTGAAAATGCTCTTTCAAATACAACTGTCAGTTCACATAACTTTCCCAATTCATTTAAAAAGCCAATATAATATGGTGCGGGAAAATTACAATAATAGAATAACCTCATAACTTCAAACCCTTTCTTTTTATCAACACATAAGCATTCAATTGTCCAGCAAAACAAGTCGCACTTTTTTCAGATATGCTCCAACAGCTGTATTTATTTTCCCAGAATCTTCTCACACACAACCCCAACATCATAACACTCCCTCAAATACAAATACCCCTTCTTCCCCATCGCTTTCCTATCCCTCTTCAATATCTCCGTCATCATTTCTTCAAACTCACCTACACTATTCTTTTTACACCACCAGCCAAATCCATTCTCTTCCACCACCTTCCCAATATCCGTATTAGGATCTGTGATGGCAAGAACCGGAAGCTTTGCCTGTAGATAGGAAAGCAGGCGGCTTGGAAAATTTGGTATGGTAAATCGGTAATCCAAAGAAATTATTCCCACATCGCAGGAAGCAATCAGCCTTTCAAATTCTTCCTTGGGAATCCAGTTATACAGCCTGATATTTTCCGGTCTGTATTTTTTTATATACCTGTCAATCTTATAAAATTCTGTTCCTTCACCCACAATCAAAAAAAATACTTTTTCATTCTTTCTCTGTGAATATAGGCATTTTAACAGAAAATCTATTCCCTGAGGCTTTCCAAGATTTCCACCATAGACAAATACCACTCTGTCTTCAGGCAGTTTGTATTTCTTTCTCAGTGCATTTCTCTCATCATCATTTATCTTTAAGTCGATTGGTTCTATACTATTTGGACAAACTTCAACCATTCCTTTTCCATATTTCTTTTTGGCAATAATATGACGTTTCCTGACTTTTGGGTTATGATTTAGGATATATTGAACGTTTGCTTTTGACATACACCCAATTCGATCTGATTGTTCATATAACTGCTCCTCTTTTTTTCTGAATAATGAATAAATGATTTTTCCTATTCCTGATTTTTTCATCATTCCAAGATCTACTGCATTCTGAGGAAAAATATCCTTCAGCATAAGATATGTTACTGCACCGTCACGTTTTTTTATATATTTAACGGCTTTGCTGAATGTAATTGGCGGAGTAGAATATAAAACCAAATCAAACTTTACGGAATAGAAATATTTTTTTATAGCGTAGATAAACTGTGGTTCTATAGCGATTGTACTTAGTCCTTTTTCGAAAATATTAGTCTTTTGGATATTTCCAATTCTTAGTTTTAAAATGGTGCTTCCCGGCTCCTGAATCAAAGTTGTCCGAATATGTTTCCTTCGCTCAGTAGGAGAAATAGAATAAACATGATGACCATGCTTTACAAACTCCCGTAGTAAGTCTGTATATATCGAACGTTCTGAAATTGTATTAAAATCAACCAGGGTAAAAAATAATATATTCAATTTAAATACCACCCGTTTTTTATATCTGCTATTATGACGTATTTACTGCGTCATAATGGTCATCCTTCCATCTTTATGACTTTTGCAGGATTTCCCACTGCCGTGCAAGCTGCCGGTATATCTCTGACAACCACAGCACCTGCTCCTACAATCGAATAATTTCCTATCTTTTTTCCTTGAATCATCTGCATTCCTGTCCCCAGTTCAACCGCATGGCCAATCTCGGACATTCCGGAAACATTTACGCTCGGATACAATGTCGAAAAATCATTGATTACAACATCATGGCCAATCGTACAGTCCAGATTGATAATCACATGATTCCCAATAGAAATATTCACAGTCATAATGGTATGCGCACAGATAATTGTTCCTTCTCCGACAGTGACAAGATCAGACCGTTCTACACTTGGATCAATTACCGTTCCAAACTTGATATTCGGGTTGTTCATCTTCATGTTATGTATGATTTTTTCCCGAACTTTTGAAGCACCGACTGCACAGACAAAATAAACATCCGGGTACTTGTCTACCTCTCTTAATTTTCCCAGAACAGGATAACTATTTATTTCTGTTCCCTGAATGGTGTCATCATCATCCATAAATCCCAAAAGATTCCAGGTTGGAGATATTTTATTTATTCGCTCTACTGCCCAAGCGGTTTCACGACCAAATCCACCTGCTCCAAAAATGATCAGATTCTTCATTCTCTCAATCGCCCTTCTCTTCTTCTCCACTTCCCATAAAAGTCTCCATCGTTTCCGACGTCTCCGAACTTATCCCGGTTCTTTGCAAAACAATTCCAATCGTCTTGATGATTATCTTTACATCCCCCAGGAATGTAATCTTATCCACATAATTCACATCATCTTCAAACTTTTCTTCCCACGATAAGCTATTTCGTCCATTTGCCTGTGCCAGCCCGGTGAGTCCTTGCCGCACATCATGCCGATGTCTTTGTCGGTCATTATAACGAGGCAGATATTCTACCAACAGCGGACGCGGTCCGATCAAAGACATATCCCCTTTGAAAATATTCCAAAGTTCCGGCAGTTCATCCAAGCTGCTCGCCCGGAGCCACTTTCCAAAGACTGTCAGGCGATTGTCATCCGGTAATAATTCTCCATCTGCTCCGCGTTCATTTGTCATCGTCCGGAACTTGTAAAGTTTGAAGATCTGCTCATTTTTCCCCGGCCGCTCCTGTGTAAATATCACCGGCGTTCCGAGCTTAATTCTCACGAAAATAGCTACTACGGCTATCACAGGAGACAGAACAATCAAAGCAAGCATAGACACTATACAATCCAGCGGACGTTTTACGAATTGTTCATAGAACCCAAACGGAACATGCCTGTTCTCTGGAAATCTTTTTTTATCCTTCCATTGTTCCATCTGGTCACTTACCGCTGCGATTGTTCCCACAATGCCGATGAGAAAAACTAAAAATTTATGTATCCTTTTCCACATATTTTAGACCTCGATAAGTTAATTCTTCTTTTAGACAGAAAAAAGCGTGCTTCGCCATTTCCAGAAAGATAAGCTCTTCTCTGAAGGTACAAAGACACTATGACCACTGTTTCCTGCACTGCGCTCAAAGCGACAACTGCATTTAACAATTTATTATTTGTTATATCCTTTTTACTACCTCCAGACCAAGCTTTACCTCAACGGTCTGTCCCATTAATTGAACTTCGATAATCACAAGACGTTGATGTCTTAGGAGACGTTTAACTTTTCCTTCGTAGCCTTCAAGCGCTCCTTCTGTTATAATCAGCTTTTCTCCCTCGAGATAGCCTTCAGAAAATTTAGCAATATGTTCGTCTCCTCCAAGCATCTTCAAATAAGACTCTTCCTCCCGATAGATGGGAATCCATTCCTCTCCTACCCGCAATACTTTCGTCATGGATGGAATATCTTTTAGGCGGATGAAAAAATCCTCGATTCGATCCGTATCAATGAAAATATATCCCGGGAACAGATGATACTGGTGTAAAACCCATTCCCCTTTGATCCGTTTTTTTCGCTCGCCGAGCATGACAAATACTTCTTCGCCCTCTGTGACGACCCTGCTTTTACACTGTTCAACTATCTCGGATTCATGCCCGGTATTAACCTGTATTACATACCACATTTTGTTTCCCCTGTCATATTTTATAGTAAATGATAATAGAAAACGCATTAAATAAATGCGTTTTCTATACTTTTATCGGATATATTTTTATCGTAAAAGCAATGATTCATGCATTTACGATAACTTCACTTTTGTTTCTTGTTATATTATTGTTTGCTATATAACTCACCGCTTTTCTTTTTATGGTACTTTAATACAGTTTTCCTCGGTTAGTTTTTTCGGGTCGTTCTATGCATGGATCCAGCATAAAATCAACCCTAAAAGCAGCTTAAAACCGCATATTTTTAATAAAAATTCGTTCAAACCACAGTTGTTATATTATCATAATCGCCACCTTTTTGCAACACAAAAAAAGGCGTCCAAAAAGCTGGAAAAGTTTTTCCAAAATCCTCTTGTATGTCGCTCATTGAATATGATATAATGAGCCGTGTTCATGAACCAAGCGGCAAGTAAGCCGGAAATAAACTGGCGGTTATAGATGAGCCTGGTACTGTCCAATGAACACTATGTGTTGCTATTCATAGCTCCGCTGTTCATAGCAGCAATTTTCACATTCCGTTGTTACTATTCACAGCTCCGCTGTTCATAGCAACAAAATGCACACGCCAAAGGCGCACAGAGTGGAAATATGCCCTATCGGTCATAT
>CADBUD010000394.1 GCA_902797785.1 uncultured Lachnospiraceae bacterium | reverse complement strand
GTTTTGGTTACGGATTTATATCCACAGGTAACCTTGATCTTAACTGTTCCTTTTTTCTTTCCTGTCACCTTGATTGTCTTGCCGGAGGTCTTGCTGAGCTTAACATATTTCGCTCCTTTGGTAACCTTCCATGTAATCTTGGTGGAGTTTAAGTTTTTAGCTTTTGCTGTTAAGGAAATTTTCTTCTTTACCTTTACAGAAGTCTTTCCTGATACAGATAATGTACCCTCTTTTACTGTAATCTTAACCGTAGCGCTTGCGCCGGATCCATCCTGTGCAGCTACGGTAATATTTGCTGTTCCCTTCTTCTTTGCCGTTACCTTTCCGGAAGCGTCTACAGAAGCAACTGCTGGCTTATCAGAAGTGTATTTCAAAGTCTTGCTCGTAGCATTAGCCGGTGCAACAGATGCACTCAGGGCAGCGGTCTTTCCAACATAAAGTGTTTTTGACTTAGGAGTCACAGATACAGAGCTAACCTTTACTACGGTCGGAGCTGCGGATTTTACCGTTACGGTCGTGCTGACCGTCTTGAACTCTTCTTTTAACTCCTCATCATATGTCATCTTTAAGATTGGTGTACCATCTGCTGACCAGTGTACCCGTTTTAATCTTGCATGACGACATGGATCCTCCAAAGCGGAACCATAGCTTCCGCACATCTTATAGTTATGAGAAGTCGGTCTTGCATGATATACAAAGATTACATTTCCATCCTCATCTACGGTAAAGGAGTTGTGTCCCGGTCCTTCTTCTCCATTAACATCCTTGGAGGTCAGGAGCGGATATGGATTTTTCACCCAGTTTGCGCGATCGAGCAGGTCTTCTCCACATTTTGCGGAAAGCATGCCAATGGCATACTCAGAACCTGTACCGGATACTGAGAAGCAAAGGAATACATCTCCGTTATGCTGTACAATTGTAGGTCCCTCATTTACATAGAAGGAAATCTCTTCCCATCCATACCGGGACCAGGTCAAACGGGTTACATCCGATGCCAAAGTGTTTGGATTCTCTTTATCTACCTGTGCGATAAATAAGTCTGTGCTGCTTCCGTCCTTTGCAATCGTTGGCTTTCCGGCATAGATAACATAAGGTGTACCTGTGCTGGCATCCTCAAAATAAGTCATATCCAGGTTGAACTTTGAGGTAAATGGTTTTTCATAGGTTTCGGATCTGTTCTGTGTGGAAGTATCTCCTTCTCTTGGCTGCATCTGGAGATCGATCCACTGGGAGACCTCATTTGGCTCGCTCAATGCTGTATCATATGGATCCATGGAACCATCCAGTACCAGGCAGTGGCTCTGGATGCCATAAAGATTGCTGCTGGACTCACTCTCCGTGAAATAAACGACCCAATAGTTTCCTACCCGGTGAATTTCCGGTGCCCAGATATATCTGTAACCTTTTTTGCCGTCTTTTTCTGCTTCTGCATCGCTCATGGTCTTGTACCAGTTCTGATTTCCTGCTTTCCAGATTGTCACCTGACCTTCGCGGCTCTGAAGTCCTTCCAGAGTCTTAGAACGTCTCAGTGTTACACGGTCGTAAGATTTAGCCCCATAATATGGACTATCAGAAGCTGAATTTTTCTCTGCAGCAGATGGGAAGTAGGAACCTGTACAATAATAGTATCCTGTCTGCTCATCATAGTAGATCTCCGGATCTGCAAGACCCTCGATATACTTTGTGGAATCATAATAAACCGTACCACTCTCTGGATCATAATTGTCCGGGAAAATAGCATTTCCTTCACTATCTACCGGGCTGGCATTATCCGGATCGTCGTCCTTTGCCTCGCTGTTATTCAGCTCTTTTAATTTATTGATGTACTGTGTCTGAATCACCTTACCGGAAATCGTGTAGGTACCGGCTTTGTTAAAATCAACATTTTTGAGTGCTCCGCTCCAGTCAATGTTGAATGACTGTGTAGAACCATCTGTATATGTCGCATTTACTGATGGGATTTCTTTAGCAAGCTGCTCTTCTGTAATGGCCGCTCCTGCTGTCGTATTCAGAGCTTTTACTGCTTCAAGACCTGTATTTTCAACGGTGCCCAGTTTGTTGTTGAAATAGTCATACTCAGCCTTTGTAATCTCAATGGCATTTCCAAGAGAAAGATTTTTATCCTCCGGGAATCCCTGTACACTGTCTGCATTCAATGCATCAGTATCGTTTACTACGGCAAGATCTCCTGCGTCTGTAGAAACTGTCTCTGTATAGTAATGTACTCCATCTGTAGAAGTAAATACATGTACTTTCGAGCTATTATCTGCATCCAACGCGTAGACCTTGAACGTATCTCCATCCTTTACAATACGAGGAGATACTAATTTCATGCTTTCCTCCTGTGCGAAAATCACACCGCTGTTGCTGTTCAGATACTGATAATTCTGTCCGTCTGAACTAATTGCAAAATACACACTCTGGGTTTCTTTTGGCACATTTGCTGTGCCATTTGCTACCATGGTAGCAGTGTAGTATGCTGTCGTCGTGGTATAAACTGCCACATAATAGCTTGGGTCAGCTGCATTGACCGTATTCGCAACAGATGCCGGAATACTACCAAAAATCATAGCCAACACCATCATGACCGCACAGAATACTTTGAGTTTTTTCACTGCTTTCATCTTCATTCCTCCTATTTTTTATTTTTTTTGTTGCATTGTGACGGTTTTATTTTTACATTTCTGCAGAATACAAGACCTGGGCCGACTGCATCCTGTTTTACCGCCATGGTCTGTTTTATTATAACACAGCTCCACTACATTTTACTAGTCATTTTTACTTTTTTTACAGAAAAAATGTTCCGCTTCGTAACAGTTCACCCTTTCGGGTGATGTAAAAGAACAAGAACGGAATTGTAGAACGAGGATGCCTCTGTGAGGCATCCTTTTTTTGC
>CADBUD010000393.1 GCA_902797785.1 uncultured Lachnospiraceae bacterium | reverse complement strand
ATGACCGATAGGGCATATTTCCACTCTGTGCACCTTTGGCGTGTGCATTTTGTTGCTATGAACAGCGGAGCTGTGAATAGTAACATTCGTTTCCTATTGCACAGTAGGAAAGCTTGATGAGAGGATCCTATCTGCCGCCTGGTCCGCCCGGCTGGTTTCCGCCTGGCTGATTTCCACCCGGTCCACCGCCGGAGCTTGCAAAAGTGCTGGCAGTCAAGGTAGTAGAGGCACTGCCGGTGTTCAAGGTATAGGAGCTTCCGTTCGTCATTCCCGGTGCGGTAAAGAACAGATAAGAAGCTGATTTTGGAAGCTTTTGAGAAAGCAGGGTGTTGGTTCCGTCAGAGACCGTCACGGTGCTTCCGGCATTGATGTTGGTCGAGGTAGTGATATAGGCCTGTTCTACCTGGGTCGGCCCTTCGTTCATGCTGTTGTTTCCTACGGCAAGGATGGTAACGCCGTTGCCTATAAGATAAGTATCATCTGCATCGATAGGAGAATTTGCCGTGTTTCCGGAGGAGCCAAATACCATAACGGTTCCGCCATATCCATAGAAGGAGCCATTGCAGTCGATGCCATCTCCGTCTGCGGAGAAGGATACCGTTGTATCATTAGATCCGCTCACTGGAAGGGAAATACTCTGGGTTCCATCTGCAATCGTAACTGTGACGGTTCCACGATATATGGTGAAGCTGTTTCCGGAATTAGATACGGATGTTTTGGTATAGACCTCCTCATCTTCATCAGCATAGACATAAGTAAGGGTCTTGGAGGAAGCATTGATTCCATCATCATTTGTTGTGACGCTGACAGACGGATTGTCCGAGCCATCCTTTGTTCCTACGATGATGGTTCCTGCTTCAATTCCTTCGTATGCTGTTGCGACCGTAACATCTGCCGTACCGGAAAAGATAAGGGTATTGGCTGCGCCGATGCCGTCATCCGCTGCAGATATTTTGATGGTTCCACCGGAGATTTCTGCTGTGTTGTTGCTCTTGATTCCATCCTCCGGGCATCCAATGATGGTACTGCTCTCTCCAACATTATATTTGACGCCGGTCTTTGTTGTATCGATGGTGATCGTACCACCGGAAATCTTTAATCCGCCGGATGCGTTCTGGGTATATTTTGTACCGGCTGTATTGGTACTGTCCTCAGCGACAGAGGTGTAGCTGTAGGTCATGGCCTTGCTGCCGGCTTTGATTCCTTTATGGCTTCCAGTATCATAGTTCACGGTTTCTATTTTATTGTTGGACATGCCGCCTTCTTCTTTAATGGAATTATAGGTAGATCCACTCACGGCGTTGGACTGATAGAAATTGATTCCGGCATATTCATAGTAGGTCTTGATATCGACAGTACCATCGGAGATATCGACCGTTTCTCCCTGGATACCATCACCATAGCAGTTGTCGATGGTGACCTTTCCACCGCTGATGGAAACGGTTCCGTTAGAATTTATTGCATCACCATAGGTATAAGCAAAATTTACGGTTCCACCGGTGATGGAAATATTCCCGGCATCAGAAGAGAAGCCTTTTTTCTGATAGGAGGTAAGAGTGAGATTTCCACCGTTTACTGCGATTCCACCGCTGGCATTTTCTTCTCCTCCATTGACGCAGGCCCGATTCGTTGTAATCGTGTAGGTTCCGCTTTGGAAGGTGATCATACCGCCGGCATAGATTCCGACAGCCCCTTTCTCAGCCTGCTCCATGCCATCCTGGATGGTTAATGATCCGTCACCGGAGAAGTTGATGTTGGTAGAGCTTCCTTTTGCTTCGATGATGTTGGATTTTTTATTGTCGCTGATCAGGGTCGAATCACCGGTCAGGACAATATCTGCCTGGGTCACATTCTTTCCAATGGAAAGAACCGCAGTTCCGTCAGTCAGGGAGGAATTGTCGATTTTGACATTCTCTAAATTTAAGGTGACGGCTCCCTCTGCCGTGATATTGATCCGGACGTTGTTTTGTGTCCCGTCAGTGGCCGGCGCGATGGTATAGCTTCCTGCCTTAGAAAGTGCATAGGTGCTTATGCCGTTCTCCTTTGTGATTTCAACAGAAGAATCACCGGAGGTGATGGTAAGCTCTCCACCTGTGATCGTGCTGGTGTTCTCTTTTGTGCCATCCGGATCGTTTCCTGTGGAAGAATTAGAAGAATCACCAGTGGAAGATGAATCTGTACCGCTGATGCCGGAGGTGTTCTGTTCGTCACCGGATGCGGCTGATACCGTCACCTTACAGGTCAGGGTAAATTTTTTGGCTTTTACATAGCTGTTCTTCTTTGTTTTTACTGTGGCAGTGATGGTGGCGCTGCCGGACTGTTTTGCGGTCACGATTCCTTTTTGGGAAACAGACGCAATGGAAGAGTTGCTGGATTTCCATGTAACAGAGCTTCCTTTTGCTTTGTTTTTGATGGTAAGCGTTTGGGTCTGTCCTGTTTTTGAAAGAGACAGAGAGGTTTTAGAAAGCGACGGCTTTTTTACCGTCAGACGATACCGCAGGGTATAGGTCTTTTTGTTTTTTGTCGTTACCTTACAGGTAATGTTGGCTTTTCCCTGTTTGAGCGCGGAAACGACGCCTTTTTTTGTGACCTTTGCGACCTTGGTATTGCTGGATGACCATTTCAGTGTCGAACCAGAGCCTGCATTTTTAACGCTCAGCTTTTTGGTTCCTGAAATGTTCAGTGTGCCTTTTTTGGCAGAAAGAGAAGGTTTTGCTGCTGCCTCGCTAAAAAATGGCGGTAAGGCAAGAAGGGTCAGCAGCAGAGCAAAAACCATAAAAATAGATCGATGGGTTCTGTGTTCCATATTGGATCCTCCTTTTGATTTTTAATATGAGACAATTATACCTTTCTTGCCTTAAATAAAACTTAAAAATAGAAATAACAAAAAAGTAGACATTTTTTTTCGATTCCGTTAAAATAGGATGAAAGAAGAGAGAATCAAAAAATCTGTTTTTTTAAAGGAGGGAAAATGTTACTATTCACAGCCACTATCCCGCAAGGTATTTTCAAGCGCATTTTGCTCACCGAAGGCGCACAGAGTGTGAAAATCCGAGGCAGCAGTGCGCCAAATACGACCGAAGGGAGTATTTGCACGCTGTGTGCCTTCGGTATGTGCATTTTGTTGCTATGAACAGCGGAGCTGTGAATAGTAAGTAACAGTTCACCATTATTCTCCCGCAAGGTATTTTTTGTGAGTGAAGCGCAGCGAAAGTCACAGAAAATCCGAGGCAAAGGGCGCGAGGTGATGCAGAATGCATCAGCTCTGTGCATTTTGTAACAGAGAAGCCGAAAGGGTGAACTGTTACAATAGTAACGGGAAAATGATAAAATTTTTGATCATGGATGTTGACGGGACTTTGACCGATGGGAAAATTTATATGGGAAATGATGGGGAGCTCATGAAAGCGTTTTCGGCAAAAGATGGATATGGAATCTGCCATATCTTACAGCCTGCCGGGATTTATCCGGTTATTATTACCGGAAGGGAAAGTAAAATCTTGGAAAACCGCTGTCGGGAATTACAGATTACAGAGCTCCATCAGAAAATAAAGGAAAAGGTTCCAGTCATGGACGAGGTCCTTACGGCCTATTCCAAGAAAGAGAAAAGAGAATATACCTATCAAAATGTGGCTTTCATCGGGGATGATCTAAATGATATGTCCTGTATGCAGGCAGTCAGGAATGCCGGAGGTCTTGTGGGATGCCCGGCAGATGCAGTCCCGGAGGTCGTAAAGATGGCAGACTACGTTTGTACGAGAAAGGGCGGAGATGGAGCTGT
>CADBUD010000392.1 GCA_902797785.1 uncultured Lachnospiraceae bacterium | reverse complement strand
TGGAGCCAGGCAAAGATCGACGGCGTCATCAAAGGCGACGTGGTAGATCTGAGCAGTGACAACACCTATCCGCAGTCCGGTACCTACGAGGACGAAAATGTAGCATATGACAACAGCGGCAATCCGATAGAAAAGACCGTAGAGATCGAAAAATACGAGCCGCAGTTCGCAGCAGGCTACTGGAAGCCGAATTACGTACTTTCCAAGATCACTGTCACCGGAAAGATCCTTCCGAAACAGCTGACCGGCATCGACTGGCTCTTCAATCAGAGGACCCAGCTCCCGACCGCGCAGCTGACCGAGGACTATGGCGTGATCACAGAGGATCCGATGGGCTGCAGCGTAGAGACAGCGATCTTCGCAAAAGAAGATACGGCATTTGAGAACCCGCTCCCGACGACATCCTTGGAAGACAACGGAAGCTATATCGCAAAAGTCGTTTCCTTATCCAATAAGAACTATTCCCTCCCGACGGACGAGGGAGCCCTCATCTATCCATTTGTTTATGATATCGCAGAGGATGCAAAGAAGGAAGGAAACTTAAAGCTCAACAACTATGAGGCAGACGGACAGGTGCCGTTCACCTTTACCTACGGACAGACCATGCCGGAGTTCGACTTAAGTTATGACAATACCGACTTCAAGAAAGCGGAGCAGGAAGACTATTTAGAGTACAGCTACAAGGGCGTCATGCTGAACGGCGGCACCTATGAGAGCGAGACGGCCCCGACCCAGGCAGGAAGATACCAGGTCACGGTAAAATTGCCGGAGACCGAGAACTACCTCGCCGATGAAGTCAGACGCTACTTTGATATCACTCCGGCCTCCATCACGATCGAGGACGGCATCTTCGCAAAAGACAAGGTCTACAACGGAACGGCCAAGGCGGCGCTCGACCTTTCCCGGATCGAGTTCTCCGGACTGACACCGGAAGATGAAAAGACCATCACCCGCCAGTTCCGCAAGAATATCCAGGACTACATCCGCTACACCGCAGAATTCGCTCAGAAGGACGTAGCTTGGGAGACGGGAGAGGACAGCTTCGAACAGCAGGTAGGCGAGATCAATGTCCGTGTCAGCGACGTCTCTTTCATCCTGACCTCAGAGACACCGGATCTCTTCTACAACTACACGATCTCCCAGGAGCTCGGACAGAAGAAGATCACCGGAAAGATCACACCAAGGGAAGTGACGGTATCCGGCATCCTCGCCAAGTCAAAGACCTACGATGGAACGGACCGCGCAGAGCTGATCACCGAAGGAGCAGATTTCAATGGCTTCATCAGTGGAGAGAGCCTGGGCATCGACGCAGAGGGCGTCTATGAGATCACCGGCGCAGAAGAAAAAGCCTCCTACGTCCTAAAGGACGCAGAAGGAAAGTCCCGGGAGAAGAAGGTGCGCATCATCCTGAACGGCCTGACCGCAAAGGACGGGGCGACCAATGCAGAGAACTACATCTTCGCAGAAGAGGGACAGCAGACAGAGACCACATCCACGATCTACCCGGCAGGCATCACGATCAAGGAAGGCGTCACCGGCGTGGATAAGATCTACAATGGAACGACGGTCGCAGAGCTGGAGTTCAAGAACGTCAAGTTTGATGGCATCGCAGCGGCCGACGAGGATCAGGTCGCATCGATCTTCAAAGAAGCAAAGAAGGACTATATCGCTTACAATGCGGCCTTCGACCAGAAGGACGTCTCCTGGAGCGGAGAGGAAGTACAGAAGGTCCGCATAACGGCCTCCGGCTTCGCCTTCTTAGATGAAGCAGGCCTTCCGGAAGTCTTCGACAACTACTACATCGAAAAAGACAACAACCAGAGCGACATAAGCGCAAAGATCCTCCCGAGAGAGATCACCGTATCCGGCATCGGAGCAAAGGCAAAGATCTATGACAGCACAGAAAAGGCCGATGTCATCACCGGCACCGCTGTCTTTGACGGAAAGCTCATCGGAGAAGCGCTCGAGATCGAGGCAGAGGGCGTATTCGAAAAGACCGGAGCAGAAGAAAAGGCGGCCGACGTCCTCGCAGACGGCAATGGCAGCCCGAAGGAGAAAAAAGTCAGCCTCACGATCACCGGACTGAGATCCGCAGCAGAAGGCACCGTGGCAGAGAACTACTGCTTCGCAAAAGAAGGACAGCAGACCGAGACGACGGCAGTGATCAGCCCGGCAGCGATCACAAAAGTGATCTGGAGCTTCGATCAGGCATCCCAGCTCCCATCAGCAAAGATCACGGAAGGATGCGGCATCGTATCCGGAAGCAAGGATACCTGTGAACCGGTCATCGTCTTCTATGACAAGGCCGATACCACCTACACGACCGCGCTTGCGGCATCCGCCCTTACAGAGGATCAAAGATACGCAGCAAAGGTCGATGGCGTGACAAATCCGAACTATGTTCTAGCAGAAGACCTGGAGGATCCGGTCTACACCTTCATCTGTGACAAAGAGCCGGAAGCTGTCATTCCAAAAGAAGAAACACCGAAGAAGGTCACGATCTCAGCTGCCAAGAAGAGATCGACTGCGCGCAAGCTGAACAAAGGGGCTTATATCAAACTTTCAGGAACTACATTAAAGGTAAAATGGGGAAAAGTCAGTGATGCATCCGGATACCGCGTATATCTGGCAAAGAAGGGTGGGACATTTACGCTGGCCGCTACCGTGGACAGCTCAAAGGCCTGCATCTATCAGACGACACAAAAGCAGAAGGATACCGTTTACCGCGCTTATGTAGAAGCATTCCAGACTGTAGACGGAAAAGACTACACACTGGGACGGAGCTACGAGATCAGCTACGCAGGAAGCGAAGTGCTGAACTACAACGCTACGAAGCTGACGCTCTCCAAGAAGACCCTTGCCCTGAGCGTATTGGCGACCGAAAAGATCAGCGCCAGCGTAAACATGAAGAAGAAGGTCAAAGAAACGGTGAGCGTAAAGAATCCAAAGACAAAGAAGGTCACAAAGAAAAAAGTGACAAAGATCAAGACCGTGAAAAAGACAGGAAGCGCAGCTCACCTGAAATACTGGTCCACCAAGCCGTCCGTAGCCGGAGTCACCGCAGGCGGCACCATCACAGGATATAAGAAAGGAACCTGTTATATCTATGTGATGATGCGCCACGGCGGCAAGAAAAAGATCAAAGTCACGGTTGGATGATCCCTGAAGAGTAACGAAAAGTGGAAGACAT
>CADBUD010000391.1 GCA_902797785.1 uncultured Lachnospiraceae bacterium | reverse complement strand
CCGAAGGAAAAATGAGTGCCGACAGAATAGACGATCTCGGTGATGTACTGACAGGCAAGATACCCGTTCATAGAGATAAAGACGAAATCATTATCTATTCTATCGGCGGAATGCCTACGGAAGATGTTGCATGGGGGACAATTGTTTACCGCAATGCCCTTAAAAAAGGCATAGGAACAAAACTTAACTTGTGGGATAGACCCGTAATGATCTGAGGTGATTATATGAGAATAAATGAACATCCTATCCTGGGTGAATATGAAAAAGGAAAGATAATAAAATTTACCTTTGACGGAAAGGAACTTGAAGGCTGCGAGGGCGAACCTATCGCCATGGCATTAAAAAATGCGGGCGTTATGGTACACAGATACACAAAAAAAGAACACAAGCCCAGAGGAATATTCTGTGCCATAGGCAGATGCACGGATTGTGTTATGGTGGTAAACGGAAAACCGAATGTGCGTACCTGTATCACCCCTCTGGAAGCGGGAATGGAGGTAAGAACACAGCACGGTGTTTCCGCAGAATAATTCATACAGAAAGGAGAAAATAGACAATGAAATGTTATGAGCTTATTGTTATAGGCGCAGGTCCCGCTGGGCTTTCGGCTGCCATTGAGGCCGCGAAGCGCGGAATGTCAGTCGTTGTTTATGACGAAAATTCAAAGCCCGGCGGTCAGCTATTTAAACAAATACATAAATTTTTCGGTTCAAAAGAGCATCATGCAAAGGTAAGGGGGTTCCGTATCGGAGAGGAGCTGCTTGAAGAAGCTTCAAAACAATGTGTCAAGGTGGTTTTGAATGCAACTGTAATAGGCATTTTCCCTGAAAAGGAAGTGACAGTAAAAATAGAAGACCATGTTGAACACGTTAAAGGAGATACGATCCTTATTGCTACAGGCGCAAGCGAAAATATGGTAACATTTCCAGGTTGGACCCTTCCAGGTGTTATAGGCGCAGGTGCAGCACAGACCATGATGAATCTGCACGGCATACTGCCCGGAGAACGAGTGCTTATGCTGGGAACAGGAAATGTTGGTCTTGTGGTAAGTTTTCAGCTTTTGCAGGCAGGCTGCGAGGTTGTCGCCCTTGCTGATGCTGCACCGAGAGTTGGCGGCTACGGTGTGCACGCTGCTAAGGTAGCACGCTGCGGTGTACCGTTCTATCTTTCTCATACCATAATTTCAGCAGAGGGCAACGACCATGTAACAGGGGTGACCATAGGTGAAGTTGACAGTAATTGGCAGATCATACCCAACAGTGAAAAACACTTTGATGTAGATACGATCTGTCTTGCGGTAGGTCTTTCGCCAATGTCAAAGCTTTGTGATATGGCAGGCTGCGAAATGGAAGATTCCCCGGCAAAGGCAGGTTTTGTACCAAAAGTAAACGAATATGGCGAAACCTCAGTTTCGGGCATTTATGCGGCAGGTGATGTTTCGGGCATAGAGGAGGCATCCAGTGCAATGATTGAAGGTCGTATCGCAGGCATAGCGGCAGCGGCAAAACTCGGTTACATAACAGAAGAAGAAGGTAAAAAACAAATTACCGAACAGGAAGAAGCACTTAACGGCTTGCGTCAGGGAATGTTCGCTCCCGGAATGCGGGGTCAAAAAATAACAACGACCGAAGAAGGTATTGCCATCTCCGAAAATCTTCTTTCGCACGGTTATGTTTCGGATGAAGAAATAGACCGTTTTCCGGGTGTCACACACAAAAGCGGTATTCATCCCGTTATTGAATGTACGCAGAATATTCCGTGCAACCCTTGTCAGGATGCCTGTAAAATGCACTGTATCAAAGTAGGTGAACATATAACCTCTCTGCCGCAGGTCGACCCTGTCGGCAAATGCACGGGCTGTGGAATGTGCGTTGCATCTTGTTCGGGTCAAGCTATATTTCTTTTGAACGAGGACTGCGGCGACGGCACGGCAGAAATCACCATGCCTTATGAATTTCTGCCCTTGCCCGAGATAGGTGATAAAGGTACAGCATGGAGCAGAAAGGGCGAGCCTGTATGCAAAGCGGAGGTCGTTTCCGTAAAAAGTATAAAAGCATATGACAAAACAAATCTTCTGACAATAAAAGTGCCAAAAGAATTTGCTATGAAAGCCAGATTTTTCAGAAAAGAGGTTTTAGTATGAATGACAGAAGCAGAGAATTAAAGCCTTTTGTTCCCGCACCCGATGACGATATGATCATTTGCCGTTGTGAGGAAATAACCAAAGGTGAAATAAGAAAAGCTGTACATGACGGAATGTTTACCCTTACTGAAATACGCCGTTATCTTCGTACGGGTATGGGATTATGCCAGGGGCAGACCTGTACAAAACTTGTCAAGGGCATCGTTGCGAGGGAACTTGGCGTAAAACCGTCTGAACTTGGTTCCGCAACGGGCAGAGCGCCGATGCGTCCTATAGAAATGAAGATACTCGCAAACGACGGAGGTGGAAAAAAATGAATGCAGATGTAATTATTGTAGGCGGTGGCATCATCGGCTGTGCCGCGGCATATAACCTTGCAAAAGACGGTGTTTCCGTTATCGTGCTTGAAGGAAGCGCCAATATAGGCAATGGCGGTTCTGTAAGAAACGGCGGCGGTGTTCGTCAGTCGGGACGAGATCCGCGCGAACTTCCGCTTATCATGTATGCAATTAAAAATATATGGCCAAACTTGTCGGATCTGCTCGATACAAATGTTGAATATCATCAGCAGGGCAACCTTCGTTTAGGTCACAGCGAAAAAAATAAACAGATTCTTGAGGGGCTTACCGAGCGTGCCGTAAAATGTGATCTTGATGTCCGTATGATAACAGGTGATGAAGCGAGGGAGATAAATCCATATCTTTCCGATGCTGTTACCTGTGCAAGCTGGTGCCCGACAGACGGTCATGCCAATCCGCTTACTGCGACTATGGGGTATTATAAGGCGGCAAGAAGGCTTGGCGCACATTTTATCAGCGACGAGAAAATCGTAGAACTGCGAAAGATTAAAGGCCGTGTCTGTCAAGCTGTTTCGGCTTCGGGAAACATCTATGAGGGCAGCAAAATAATACTTGCGGCAGGATATGAAAGCAGATATATTGCTTCCACCGTTGGTGTTGATATCCCAATGCAGCCCGTACTTCTCGAAACGCTTGTAACGGAAGCCGTTTCCCCTATGTTTTGGCAGATGCTCGGTACAGCTGATGCAGATTTTTACGGTCATCAGACAGACCACGGTTCGTTTGTGTTTGGTCTTAACTGCGGTCTTGAACCCTATGCAAAGCCCGGAAAGCCGGTATCATCAAGTATAGCTTCATCCGCTGCCTGCCGTGGTATTATGAGATATTTCCCGTCACTTGAAGATATAAAAGTCATTCGCTGCTGGGCCGGATGGATGGATAGCTGTGCAGATCATGTTCCTGTTATTAGTCCCGTTGAAGAAGCAAAAGGTCTTATCCTTGCCTGCGGTTTCTCGGGTCACGGTTTTGGCATCTCGCCCGCTGTGGGACTTGTTTTGTCGCAGATGGCACAGGATAAAGAAACGGTACTTGATATGCACGAATTGAGATATGACAGATTCAGACCATAAAGAAAGGAAGAGTTATTATGAATTTATCAAGAGTTGAAATCATCACAAACATCCCTAAAATCGAACCACTGAAACAGGCGCTCGGCAGATTTAAAATAAGTGGTATGACGGTTTATCAGGTGCTTGGCTGCGGCGTTCAGCACGGCACACAGGAATTCGAAACAGACGAAAAAGAAAATGAAATAAGTCTTCTGCCAAAAGAAGTGGTAATGATGGTCGTCCCCACCGATCAGCTTGATGCCCTTTTAGAATTTGTAAAAAAAGAACTGTATACAGGACATATCGGTGATGGCAAAATATTTATTTCGGATGTCACCAATGTTGTGCGTATAAGAACAGGCGAAGAAGGCTATGATGCGGTAAACGAAGGTGAATTG
>CADBUD010000390.1 GCA_902797785.1 uncultured Lachnospiraceae bacterium | reverse complement strand
GTTTTAAATACCGTTTTTCCTTTCTTTTTCGCCACGATTCTCCCCTGATTATCTATTGACGCCACCGCTGGATTCGAATTCGTAAACACCAGTTTCCGATTATACTCATTCAACTGGTATTTTTTCCCGACGGAAAGGGTCAGATTTTTGTGCTTCACCTTGACCTTTAGTGTACAGGAACGATATCCGCCATCTGTCGTGGTAATCTTTATTTTTGCCGTTCCGATGCCGACCGCTTTGAGCGTTCCTTTTTTTATGGTCTTTCCCACGATTTTTACGACATTACTGTTGGAACTTTTCCAGATCTTTTCCTGGCGGCTCGCATTGGATGGTGTCAGCTTTACTTTGATTTTTTTCTTTTTTCCCTGAGTCAGGGTGATTTTTTTCGACCCCTTCGCTGTTGATATTCCTGTGGCGCGAATCCATGATTTGACATTACACTTCACTTTTTTTCCATTGTAGGTCGAAACGGTAATAGTCGCCGTTCCTTTCTTTTTTGCCTTTAAGACTCCTTCCTCTGATACCGAAATAACAGAAGGCTCAGAAGAGGTATAGGTCAGACCACTATAGGAATAGCCGGAAGTTATGGTAGGCGTCAGGGTGTATGTTTCTCCTTTCTGCATATTCAGCTCGGTCGTATCCAGATTGATGCCGGTAGGCGCTCCCTTGACCTTGACCGACCATGTTGTCGTTCCACCATTAGCACAGACGGCATAGAGTGTCACGGTTCCTTTTTTTACCCCTTTTAGAACTCCGGTATCTGAGATGGTTACCATCGATGGATCCGGACTTTGATATTTCATCGCTGCTATTTCTTTCTCCAGCTGTATCGATTCTCCCTTTCCCAAGATAATCTGCGGGCGTTTGACATTTACCTTTACAACCGAGGTAAGTCCGGAAGACGTCCTTGCAACCACATCCACATTTCCCGGAGCTTCTCCTGTCATAGCACCATTTGTTGTTACCCGAACAATTCCAGATCCTGAAGCGCTCCAAAGCAGAAGATCTGTCGTATCCTCCGGAAGCATCTTTGCTGTCAGCTGTTTCTCTGCTCCTACCGCAATCGTCGCCGTTTCCTGCGACGTCAGGGATGCAGCATAGTTCGGCTGCTTTAAAATAATCAGATCCTCCGCCAGCTTTTGCAGCTCCAAAAGTGTCACTGCCTCATAGTTTCCCGGAGAATAGGTGTTTCCGACCGGACTCAGTCCAAAAATCGTAGAAAACATACAGCAAGCGGACAAGTAGCTCCCCAGGACCTTGGGATGGTGACAGTCGGTCTTGATCAGCTCGATGGCCGGATAGAGCGAAGCAGAACGCAAAAAGGCAATTCCCGTCGGTGAAAGTAGGGACTCATAATTCGAAGAAAGGGAAAAATATAAGTTGGACACGATGGTCTGATACTCTTCTCTTGTAGAAGGAACCTCCTCTGATGCATAATCGGTATCTCCCAGGGTCGGCGCCCAGGTCATGAACAATACCATCTGCGCACCGTTTTCTTCTATGAGAGAATGAAGGGTCTCTACCACCGCCATCGTTTCTAACGGTGCAACAACGGTCCTGGCACGCTGTTCCTGCAAGATTACATAATCCCAGGATTTTTCCTGAAGCTTTTGAAGAATGATCTTCCCATAGGAATTTTGGGGATCTGCAAATTTTCTTAATGGATATCCACCTGCGACTACGCTATCGATTTCCGGCTCATATCCAGCCGCCACAGCCATTTGCCGGACCATTTCCTGTGTATTGTTTGTATATGTCAGACTATTCCCGATGAATAAAATAGAAGGGGAATAGTTTTCCAACGCTCCTTCCTGAGACAGAAATTCAAAGTTCTGAAAAAAGTCCATCGGCTCCGTTGGTTCGGTCGGTTCCTCCTGACCGGATTCTTCTTCGCCATTTTCTTCTGAGTCGTTGTTTTCCGTTCCGGATTCTTCATTGCTGCCGTTTTCCGTTCCGGATTCTTCGGTGCTGCCGTTTTCCGTTTCGGATTCTTCGGTGCTGCCATTTTCCATTCCTTCTTCTGTTATCTCTCCGGCAGATACCAGGCCTCCCGGCAGCACGCTCCCTCCGAATAGAGAAACAGCTAATCCCCATGCTGCCAGTATCTTTCCTATTCTCCTATTTCTCTTGATACTCCGGTAATTCAAAGTAGAATTCCACTCCTTTCTCTTTATTTTCCTCCCAGCATCTTCCATTGTGCTCATGAATGATCCGGTTTACAATATACAGACCCAGACCACTATTGAACAGCATCCCCTGATCCTCTTTGGTTCCGTCCAGGAGAGATTGATAGCTCCTCCATATTTTGTCATATGAGCTTTCCGGAATAGGATTTCCATCATTATAAACAGAAAAAATCAGCTTTCCATCTTCTTTTTTTAGTTTCACTTTCACCGTTTTCCCTGAAATAGTATATTTGAACGCGTTCGTCAGATAATTCCCGACCGCACTTTGCAAGTAGGATTTGTTTCCCATAACAATGCAGTCTTTCTCCAGGTTCATAGATACCTTCAGCGACTTTTGTTCAAAAATCACTTCGTGCTTTTTCATCATTTCCCTGACCAATTCAGAAAAATCCAGCTCTTCCATCGTCATTTTTTCCATTCCGTGTTCAATGGAAGAAAGATCCAGCAGATTTCCAATTTGAGCTGTCATATTTTCTACCTCTTCCTGAATGGAATTCATATATTCTTCCCGGTCGATCCGGTCTCCCATCATCTGAAGCATTTCCACCTGTCC
>CADBUD010000389.1 GCA_902797785.1 uncultured Lachnospiraceae bacterium | reverse complement strand
GAACGATGCTGTCCGGATTTTAATGCAAGGATTGCAAGCTTCTGGTGCTCTTCATCAGAATTCTTAAATAAATTCCAAAATTGATCAAATTCTTCGGAGTCTGCATCAGCAGCCTCCTTTGTTTTTTCTTCGATTAAATCACTCTTTTTGATATTAAAGTAGTCAGCAAGTGCCTGGAGCTTTCCGGTTGAGGGGAAAGCAGCTCCGGTACACCAAGTATTAAAAGTAGACGGAAGAAATCCAAGCTCTTTAGCTATTTCTTTTTGAGTCTTTCCAGATCTATTAATATATCTATTTAAATTTATTGAAAATATTCTTTTAACTTCATCTGTCATATCGCATCCCTCCTTCATAAAATAATATATTATGATTCAAAGAAAAACAATCAAATAATCAATTTATTTTAATTTTGGTTTGACAATTCAATATAATTGAATTAAAGTAATATTTAGATCCTTACAGAGAGGAGGAATATAATGATAAGAATTTCACTTGCAGCGGCGAGAGTGAACGCCAGAATGACACAACAGGAGCTTGCAAAAGCACTAAATGTAAGCAAAGTTACAGTGTGCAATTGGGAAACAGGAAAGACAGAACCATCGCTTAGTCAGCTGATCTTGATAAGTAAGCTTTCTGGGATACCGATGGATTATATTTTTGTGCCTTTAAAATCCAATATAAATGGATTAAGGAAGGAGGTTGTATGAAATATCCAAAAGCAAAAATGAAAATTAAAGAGTTGATTGCAATGGGCTATTCAAAGACAGAGCTCGTTGCACTCCACAGTAATAGGGCTGTCCAGAGAGATTATAGGATTTCAAGAAAAATGAGCGATGCTCCAAACAGTCCAATCATTTTCGATACTGAGCAACTTGCTAAGTACGAAAGATCACGTTGTATAGGGGAATAAATAAATCTAAATAAATGGGTTACATATGGTATTTCATCGTTCATGGGGGTGTAACGAGTGATAAAGGGCACCATATTTTTAGGGAAAAGTAAATACAAGATATATTAGCGTCCGTTTTTATGGGGAAACCGGTAAAGGCAGACGCTATCTTAAGTTGACCTTTTTTTTAGGTCGAAAGAGGGAGAGGTGATAGAAAAATGAGAGCAAAATGGCACGTCAAACCACGACATGATCTTTCAAAAAAGAAATGGATCATATCGTTCGAGGTGGAGGATGCTCCGGAGGTGTACGACAAGACGAAAAACTATTCTTTAACCCTGGACGTTAAAAGGTTCAGAGAAAAAAGAAGTTTAGAAGCTAACGCATATTTTCATGTTCTGGTCGATAAAATCGCAAAAGAACTCAAATCAAGTGAGGTAGAGGTGAAGAATCTGATGCTGTCCCGGTACGGACAGATAGATCAGGATGTCAATCACATCATCCTGAAGGACTCTATTGATGCGTTTAAGCTTGCATACATTCACTTAAGGCCTACCTCAAAGGTTAAAAAGATGGATAACAACGAGTTGTATCGAGTCCATCTGGTGATCAGGGGCAGCCATACATACAATACCGAGGAAATGAGTGAACTAATCAATGGAACGGTATTTGAAGCAAAAGAGCTCGGAATAGAGACTCTTCCGGATGATGAAATTGAAAGGATGGTGGCCACATGGAAAGCATCCTGAATACATCTAAGAATCAGTGTTATAGCTGCCACACATCCGGGAACACAGAACTGCATCATATCATATACGGATCCGGAATGCGAAAGATTTCGGATGACAATGGGCTGACATGCTATCTCTGTGCGGAATGTCATAGAGGCACGGATGGAGTCCATGGAAAGAATGGTGACGGACTTAACAGGATCCTGAAGAAAGAAGTCCAGGAAGCATATGAAGCCATACATGGCCATGAAGCATGGATGAAGCTTATAGGGAGGGATTATATTGATTAAATTTACGATAAATATGCCGCCTATATCAAAAAGAGAACACATCAGAATGGTATTCGATAACGGAAAACTCATAATGCTGCCAAATGAGCAATATAAGACATATGAAGAGCTTTGTGAAAAATACCTGGAAGACTTTAAGGATCCTATTATGACCAAAGTCAATATTAAGGCGATGTTTTACCGGCCGAATAGACGCAGGATGGTATTAACGGACCTTCTGGAGACTCTCCTGGACATATTGGTCAAATATAGAGTGATTTACAGCTCAAATTCAAGATATGTAGTCAGTTTTGATGGATCAGGGGTTTTTTACGATACAGAAAATCCTCGCACAGAGGTAGAAATCACAGAGATAGAAAATGGAGGTAAATATGAATTTTGTATGCATGATGGGGAGACTTACCAGAGATCCTGAGGTCAGATATGCACAGAGTCAAAACGGTGAGCAGATCGCAATCGCACGTTTTTCGCTGGCGGTTAACAGAAAGGTAGCCAAAAATGCAGCGGCTGATACTCAGACTGCTGATTTTATAAACTGCGTAGCTTTTGGTAAACGTGGTGAGTTTGCCGAAAAATACTTAAAAAAGGGAATAAAGATACTTATAACCGGTCATATTCAG
>CADBUD010000388.1 GCA_902797785.1 uncultured Lachnospiraceae bacterium | reverse complement strand
TTTTCATGCGTTTTTTGCACACCGCAGGCGTACAGAGTATGAAAATCCGGGGCAGTGGGCGCGAAATATGACCGATAGGGCATATTTCCACTCTGTGTGCCTTTGGCGTGTGCATTTTGTTGCTATGAACAGCGGAGCTGTGAATAGTAACAATGATAATCCATGAATTCCTGTTTTCCCTCCTGCGGATTGATATTCTTGTTTTTCCTATGATATAATGTTTTTTTAGTTAGTTTTATCGAACATATATGATGTTTGGCTAATTTACGTTAGCCATTTCCATCTATTGATTCGATATCTCATTATTTTATTTTTACATATTTCAAGGAGGTTTATATGAAAAAACTGATTAGCAGTATTTTAATCGCAAGTCTGATTCTTGCCGGTCCTTATCATCATCCCGCATCGAATGTAGGTGTGGCCTCTGCTTCTGCTGCAAAGATGTCCTTTTCTGATACCCCAACGTCTGATTCCCCAACAGAAGAGTCTTCATCAGCAGAAAATGATGGGGTAAGAAATGATTCTTCCATCACTGAAATTAAAGAATCCATGATTTCAGAGCCCCCTTCCTGTGACGGTTATCTCGTCAAGTTAAAAGAAGAAATGAGCCAAGACCCTGCCGACTCTACTTATGCCGCAAATGCCCTTGACTATGTCGCAGATGGAATGTACAAAGCTGCATCCGAAGAGGATATCTATGAAGCTTTAGCCCCGGAAGACATTGATTATATCGTCCCGGATGTGGAGGCTGTTTTCCTGGATGAAACGGATTCTTCGGCAGAAGCTTCTCTTTCCAATGACAGCTATTATGAATCACAAAAAACAAATCTTGACAATGTAAAGGCACAGTCTTTCTGGAAAAAAGGAATTACCGGCAGCGGTGTTACCATTGCTGTCATTGACAGCGGTCTCTTTGGACAGCATTCAGATTTGAATTACGGCAATGTCATGGCCGGACATAATTACTTTGATGATAGCCGGGACACGACCGATGACGTTGGACATGGAACCAATGTTGCCGGCGTGATTTCCGCCATTCGAAATAATGGAATCGGTGTAGCCGGTCTTTTAAGTGATGTTACACTTTTGCCATTAAAGGTCGCAAATAACAGCGGAAACGGTACGTTAAGTTCTGTGGTAAAAGCAATTTATGCTGCAGCAGATGACTATAATGCCGATGTCATCAATCTCAGTCTTGGCTTTTATATCAGTGGAAATTCACAGGATCTGGATGAGAACGGATCGTCTGTCCTCGTCTCAGAAGAGACTCTGGCTCCATTAGCTGAAGCGATTGAGCATGCGTATTCCAAGGGAATCCTTATTGTCGCTGCTGCCGGAAACAGTGGTGATGACACTCCATATTACCCTGCTTCATATGAGCATGTTGTAGGGGTCGGTTCTTTGACGACCAAAAATACCGTCAAGACTACCTCTACCCGGAACGAAAGTGTCTATGTCACTGCTCCCGGAGAAAAAGTCTATACGACAGATGTCCGAAACAAATATGCGAAGTTTTCCGGCACCTCAGCCGCTGCCCCATTTGTCACGGCAATGGCTGCCGCTGCCAAGAGCCAGAACGCGGATGTTTCTTTTGAGGAGTTTCTTTCCCTGCTCCGGGAGACCTCGACCGATGCCGGGGATGAGGGATATGATACCTCCTATGGATACGGGATCGTAAATTTTGAGGCCTTTGCCGATCGTATTTTAGATTCCGGGAAGGAAACGGTCACAGATGATGATGTGACGGTTGAAACCCCGTTTGATTTTTTAAGTGCAGAGAGCTTTGGCGGAGAAAGAACGGACAGCTTTATGGATGTCGCTCTGACCAAAGACGGCGGGTATGCCGCCATTGGTTATTCCCTTGGAAATAGTGCGCATCCGGAATGGACCCACGTTGGAAACGCTTCCAATAATGATGCTGTCATAATGAAATTCAATTCTGAAAATGAATTGGAATGGACAAAGGTGATTGCGACCACCGGCGTCGATGTCCTGTTCTCTATGGACGTTCTCACCGATGGAAGTATTGTTGCTGTCGGTCGTGGTCCAAAAGCTGCCGATGAAAACGGCACTGTCACAAGCTCAAACGTCGATGGGTATGTAATCAAAATCAATCCGAACGATCCGACAGATTATCAGGAGCTGCGGATCGGCGGCACCGGGGGCGAGGAGCTGCAGGGCGTTTGTGCCACGAAAGATGGCGGCTTTGTCATTGCCGGATATTCCGCCGGCTCAGGAAGCGGAATCTGGGATTCTGCCATGGACACGACTAAAGCTCACGGAATTATTGTAAAATACACGGCAGATCTGGAGGTCGAATTCTCCAATGCCATTGGTGTCCTTGGGATGGACGCTTCTATCGCAGAATCTCAATCCATGCGTTTCTTGGATGTTGCTGTCGATGATGCGGGCGATCTTTATGCCGTCGGCTTCCACGGTCGGGGAAAAAGCCGTTCCAATGCTACTATGGTAAAATTCAGCGGCAAGGACGGAAGCATTTTATGGAAGACCTCTGCCGGAACGTCATTGGTCGGAAACGCTGCGACCAGCGCAGATGGGCATGACAGTGAATTTGACAGCGTCGATGTTCTCTCAGACGGTACGATCGTCACAACTGGCTTTGGCCGGTATTCCGGAAGCACCTATGGCGCAAAATGGAAGCTGACAGGTGAAAAAGATGGTATCTTAGCTCATTATGCACCGGATGGTTCTGTTCTTTTCTCTACTAATTTTGGAACCATTGGCGCGGATATGATCTGCGAAGGCGTCACAGCCACTGATGATGGCGGCTATTTTGTTCATCTTTCTGCTGATACCGCCATTGAAGAAAGCGATTCTCCTTATCAATGGGACAATGCAGGCGGTCAAGATCTGTGCTTTGTAAAATACAACAAATACGACCGGGTGAAATGGTCTGGAAACTTCGGTTTTGACGCATTGGATTACGCACATGGCATCGTCTTTACGAAAGACGGAAAGGTGATTGCCGCCGGAGAAAGCAATTCCTCTAGCGCTGAATACGGGCTGACAAATGCCGGATCCTTTGACGCCGTCATCTATACCAATTCGGGGCAAAACAACCGAAAAAAAATCGGTCTTTCTTTCACGGATAAAACCGGTGCTGTGATTCAGGCTCCTTCCACAATAAGAATTGCCAAACATCAGGAAGCGGAGATTTTAGCAGAAGGAGTCTATGTAAAGGAAACATCGCCGTCAGTCACTGACTCTGACCATGCTGTGACAGAGGAATCCGGCCATCTGCTATTCTCTTCCTCCATCCCTGGATATCGCGTTCTCTCTGTAACCATTGACGGATGTTCTTCTGCTTCATTAAACCAGACCTATACTGCTGCTGAATTAAAGGAACTGATCCTGTC
>CADBUD010000387.1 GCA_902797785.1 uncultured Lachnospiraceae bacterium | reverse complement strand
CGGTCGCATTTGGCGCACTGCTGCCCCGGATTTTCGTGCAAAAAACGCACGAAAATACCTTGCGGAAAATCGACTGTGAATAGTAACCTCGCAGTCCTGTTTTTCGACATCCTCGGCCTCGTTCTCGATGAACTCCGTCCCCAGGCTGATGACCATCCTATCCGAAAATACGATCTTCGCCTCTACTACTTTATGAAAATAGTCCTTGCGCTTCTTTCCGTCCTTATCTGTGAACGTCCTGACCAGACAGTTGTCACAGTGCTTTTCAAGTCACGAACCACCAGCTCTGCTGGTGGTTTGATGTTGGCCCTACGGGACCATTTTTACTGTTTCGCCTAAAGGCGGTCTGGCAAAACCATTGTTAGTTACTGATGGCCGCTTAAAAGCGGCTTTGTAAACTATCGCTAACTACTGGTGGCCGCTTAAAAGCGGTTCTTTGTTACTTGTCAGAATCACCCTCCATGCGATCCCTTTCATACTGCTCCGCTATATACTTCTTGATTGTTTCCTCATTTACGTTACCTACCGTTTCGCAATAATATCCTCTTGCCCAGAAATGCCTGTTATATCTCTCCCTGTACTCCGGATGCCTATCGAATATTATCAGAGCACTCTTCCCTTTGATTCGACCCACTACTTTTGACACGCTCAGCTTTGGGGGAATCGATACATACATGTGCACATGATCCGGCAATGTTGTTGCCTTTATGATCGTAACTTCTTCCATCTTGCAAACTCTTCCAAGAATTTCCCCAACTTCTTTGCGCAACGCTCCAAACATCACTTTTCTGCGATATTTTGGAATAAAAACAATATGGTATGTGCAATTATACCGACTATGTGCTAAACTTAAATCGTCCATTGGACACCTCCGTTGTATATGATGCGGTTTGCCAGACCATCATCTATTATACAGCGGAGTTTTCTTTTTCGTTACTCTTTTTATCGCCTCCAGCATCTGTGAGCCTCCCAAGCTCCGCTTGGGGATTTATACTGTTTCATTAATGGGATAATCCCAATCCTGGCATTTGTTCTGTGAGTTGAGTTTCTCGATTTCGGCTTTGAATCCATAATTGGTTGTTTTAAATAATCAACGTGGGGGAGCCTTCAGATAAACAGTCGACGTGAACAGTCCATCTGAATAGCTCATATCCAGAACCACGTTATAATTCTGGACCGCATTCCGTATATTCTGGATTCCGAATCCGTGGTTTAGCAGGTCTTCTTTCGTGGACCGCATATGCTCCAGATGCTTTTGGCTCATTTCCAGAGAAGGGTTTTTCATCTTAATGGAAAGCTCATTCTGATTGGAAGAAATAAAGAAGATATTACTGCACCGTCAAGATTCTATAGAAAGGATTTTGAAAAATGGAATAATGTTCAATTAAAACGTCTGGTAGGAAAGAATAAGCAGGTCAGGTCGATCCATCTTTCAAAAAATGTGGTACGGGTGGATGGTTATTCTATAGATGGTGCTGATTGGCTGGATAAGGAAGATGAATTTTATCGTGGGATTGATGTTGATACACATCCTATTGAAACATTCCAATATGAGAACTACCAGAACTGGGAAAAGATTACAGTAGATGAGGACAATCCGAACCATCATAATTTCAAGTTCCAAGATGAAGGTTAGCGATTTTGATTATGAGGATGAATTTGAAGCAAAGTATAGGATTACCAATCCATTGGCCAAAAAACTGGCAAAGAAATTTAAAATCAGGCTGGTGCTGAAGAAATAGTTTCTATTGGGAAAACAGGATTTCTTTAGAGTACCAGGTACCATTATCTGGATTGGGAAATATGTGTGGTAATTAACACTGTTTTATGCTACAATATTTTTAGAATATTATGGACATAGGGTGTTTCGGCAGGAGTATATTTCAGACTGGGAGAAAGGTACAGACTACCACGTAACTCCATTATGGCAAGATGGGATCATTCATAGAGGAGGCTGATGGAATGAAAAGAACGGTAGGAATCGGAAATCAAGATTTCGAAAAGTCAAGAAGCAGAAACCTGTTCTATGTAGATAAGACGAATCTCATCAGAGAGTGGTGGGAAAGAGGAGATGATGTAACGCTCATCACCCGCCCGCGCCGTTTTGGGAAGACGCTCAACATGAGCATGTTGAATTGCTTCTTTTCCAACAAGTATGAGGACAGGGGAGACCTGTTCGAGGGGCTGTCTATCTGGGATGACGAGGAATACCGGAATATCCAGGGGACGTATCCTGTCATTTTTTTGTCTTTTGCGAATATTAAGGCTTCAAGTTTCAAAGCAGTGAATCATGAGATAGGACAGGTTATAAAAAACCTGTATGGGGAATATTTTTTCCTTATGGAAGAGGGTTTCTTGAAAAAGGGAGAAACAGCATTTTTTGAAAGAATTTTGGAAGCAGACGGTCTAAATGAAAGCGACATTTCGTTCTCGTTGTACCAGCTGTCCATGTTCCTTTATCAATATTATGGGAAAAAGGTGATAATCCTTCTGGACGAGTATGACACACCTATGCAGGAAGCCTATCTTCAGGGGTATTGGGAAGATATGGTGCAATTAATACGAGGGATGTTAAATTCCGCATTCAAGACGAACCCATATCTGGAGCGTGCCATCCTTACGGGAATCACGAGGGTGAGCAAGGAGTCCATCTTTTCTGATTTGAACAACTTAAATGTCGTGACAACGACGTCTGATGAATATGCGGACTGCTTCGGGTTTACGGAAGAGGAAGTCTTTGCGGCGATGGACGAGTATGGGTATGAGAACAAGCAGGAAGTGAAGGACTGGTATGATGGATTTGTCTTT
>CADBUD010000386.1 GCA_902797785.1 uncultured Lachnospiraceae bacterium | reverse complement strand
TACGAAGGAGTGCCAAAGCACATCTTTCGATTCGCTTACGGCTCATCTTGCCATTGCCAACGTCAGGTATATGATGCTCAGCGTATTTCAAAGAGCGAATACAGATCACAGATCCCTTGGAGAACTGTTCTACCTGTATGTCCAGGAGGTAGCTGAGATTACCTTCAATCATTCCATGAAGCTGATCATGATTGCGCTGCTTTCGACCGTTAAAGATTTCTTTGCTCTCACAGATACTCAGATGGCGGAGTTTGTACAGCAATTCATCGATAACCTGCCGAACTATCTGAGAGCACCCTTAGAGACCTGTGCGGAGCAGTTGTCAGCGATATAATGGTATTTTTGCGCCGAAACTATTGTAAACACTGCATTTCATACCCTTTTGGGTGTGGGAAGTATTAGTATATTATTTTTGATCAGGTATTGGCATTTGACAAGATTATGTAGAAAAATAAAAAAACAAAAAATCATGTGAGACTTTTTTGCTTTTTTGAAGACTAATAGATGTAAGAAGAAAAAATATTCTAAACTTGGAGGAAAACTTATGGAAAGAACATTGAAACTTGTAAACATGGTGAAAATTTTAGGTGCATTGAGCCTGCTGATATTTATTTTGGGATATTCATATATTTTTGGAATGGCAAAGGCACCAAAGCAGGGCTTTTATTCGGGAAAGATTTTCTATCGGACTCTTAACAGTAAAAATGTTGAAGTATGCGGAATTAAAGATTCAGCGGATAAAGCGGGGGCACTGAAAATTCCGGGAAACGTAAAATATCATGGGAAAACATATCGGGTTACACAGATTGCGGATATGGAACGTAATATTGAAGATTGGACCTGTACGAAAAAATATAAAGGGGGAGACTACCTTGCGGATTCCTGCCGGAATACTTACGATGGATATTATATGATTAAAGATGAAACGGAAATTCCTGATTTGAATTTTAGGGAATTATGTGCTACAGATCATTTGACTAAGGTTATTCTTCCGGATACGATAGAATACATCGGAGATGGATCTTTAGGCGGCTATAGTCATTTTAAAAAAATCGTTTTTGCTAAAAAATATAAAAAACTGGTCATTGGAAATGATGTGTTTAATTCTTACTGTAAGAAAATTGTATTGCCGGAAGGAACAGTAGAAATAGGCGATTTTGCATTTGACAATTATGTGGATCAGACAGTCGTCCTGCCTTCCACATTAAAAAAGATAGGAAAGTCCGCTTTCTCAAAGGGCGAGAGATCGAAGGTCAAGTTAAGCAAAAACAACCCGTATTTCACGATGGAGAAAGGGGTGATTTATACAAAAAACATGAAAACATTAGTATGTGCGACTGCTGCGGTACCTTCCGTTGTCAAGATTCCGAATTCTGTGACGAAAATGGAAATAAATGCATTTGCAATGAGAAAGGTAAAAAAAGTCATTTTAAATAATAAGATCAGGGAAATACCGGAAGCAGCTTTTTGTGATTGCGTAAACCTGGAAGAAGTCAGTGGTATGGAAAATGTAAAATGTATACGATATGGGGCATTTTATCTTTGTGAAAAATTAAAATCTATTGGAAAATGCGAGAATTTAAGGTCGATTGAACGCGCTGCTTTCTGGCATGACAATAATCTGACATTGTACATTGGAAGAAAGGTGGCAGAGATTGATAATTATGCTCTGAGCGGGACGAAAAATGAGACCTGTATGCAGATAAATATTCCTGATGGAAATGATATTCTTGAAATCGAAAACGGAATGCTGATAAAAACATCCGGTTCGGAGAGGGTTGCCATTGCACCAGTGTCAGACTAAAAATGGGTTGTTCCCGGAAGAACTGACTTCGCCATAGGTATATCGAATAATTAAATTATATGGCATCCGGCATTTGAAATGTTTCACATCTCTCTTTTGATTTTAGTGCACTTAATAGTAATATATATAACACAAAATCAGGACGGAAAGGAACTTTTTAATGCCATTTCTTCATTTTTTAGAACTTTTGGCATTGGTAATCTACTTCGCAAGTGTAATGCCCAGAAGGAAAAGGGCGTTCCTGTTATCGATATCTTCAAGTATTTCAATAAAACTATTCCAAAGTATGCCGATAATAGAAATTTTTATCCTGACAGGTATGAAAAAGGCGCTCGTGATGCAGTAAAATGTATTTTAAGCCATTATAACAAGAACCGTCTTTTTGAAAACTACTGCGAGCCATACGTCAAACATACAAAAGAGGAATGTAAATTATTGAATCTGAGTGAATATGAATCCATAACGGCTCAAAAATCGAAGTCTGCGTCGTTGATTTCATGTGAGAGTTCTTCCTTTGTTATAAAAGATGAACCATTAATTATGGGAGAGGATTAACACAATTTATATACAAGGAGCGATGAGAAATGAAAAATATAAATAAAATCAAAAAAAAGGATATCCTAACCGCTATAAGTTTTCTGTTTTTTCTGTCCGTCTGGCTTCTGCCGGGAAATCAGGTAGTCGCATATGATAGCGCTGAGGCTACAAGGGAGTATATGTCAGAATATATTTCGGTCATGGAATCTATGGGTGCCAAAAGGACAGAGGATGGTTTTTTCTATACTCTGGATAGCAATATTGTTATAAAGGGATTGAATTTGATTCGTCATCAGAAGGGTATTTCAAAAAGCACATATAAAAAAATGATGAAAAAATGTAAAGGGAAAAAGAATTGCTGTTATATACTGAGCTATTTGGGAAACGAAAAGAATATCCGTCTTCCAGAAGAAATCGAGGGATGCAGAAATTATATGTTATGTTTCGGTCAGCTTTATGGTATGGAAAATCAGGTAAAAACGGTCAATATTCCTGCCAATGTACGTATTTTGTCCGTTCTTCAGGACAATCCGATTGCTGTTTTTGATGATTCTAGTATATATATGGAAACTGCTTTTTTAAGATATGATTTTATGGTAGAAGAAGGAAATCAGGATGTGAGATCAATCGATGGATTACTGTATAGTAAAAATGGAAAGATTCTCTATGGGATATCCAGAAGGATGAAGGGGAAGCTGGTCATTTCTGATAATGTGGAAAAGATATTCATATCGCACAATTTAAAGATTTCAGAGCTTGTGCTTGGGAAAAATGTTTCTCAAATCATCTATGAGGATTTTGGAATTGCACCTCATAAGCTGAAAAAAATAAAAGTGAAAAAAGGCAACCGTTATTTTAAGGTGATAAATAACACATTATATAGCAAAAATATGAAAAAACTGTATTTTTCTGTTTCGGCAAAAAAAGGAACATATCGTATGCCCGATTCTGTTGAAAGCATGGAAAAATATGCGTTTTCAACGGCAGAATTTTCAAAAATCATTACGTCAGATTGTTTA
>CADBUD010000385.1 GCA_902797785.1 uncultured Lachnospiraceae bacterium | reverse complement strand
GTCAAGGTCTGCTATCTCCGATAACAGATATTCCGGTGATTTCACATGCCGCCATTTTAATTCTGCTTCTCCAGAAACAAGGCGGTTTGCCGCATCTTCCAAAATATTTTTAAGCTGTTCCCTGCCCTCATGGGTAGAAAGAAGTTCCATGAGTTTTGCTTCACTCTCCGGATAGTTTCCGGCTTTTAATCCAAGTTCTTCAGGTGTCTCATCCATGCCATCCCGAAGGAAGAAAAATATCTGATTAGCAACACGGTTTCGTTCCTGTGTGTCCACAAGAAATGCTTCACTCGCACTCATATAAGTGCCATTCTCAATCATAGAGCGAATATGGCTCTCCACATCTTCCCAATCCATCGTGACAATCGGTGTTTCCCTTGCCTGTGTTCCATAGCCGACGCTCATACCATGCTCATCAAACCACACCGACACCGGATTTCCATTGATTTCAAAGCCTTTTCCGGTCTGTCCGTACTCATTTTTCAGAAAATCTACCATCTGCTCGGCATTTCTGCCCTCGGTATACTTTGCAAAAATTCGCTTTCTGCTGTGCTGTTTTCCTCCTCCACTGCGAAGAATGGTTTCAAGCTCATTCTGCGGCAAAGAAAAAGCAGCGGGCATGGTATATTTCATACTTGCTTCCGCTGCTGCGACTGTTCCGACCTGCTCCTCAAAAGAAGGAAACAGGCTAAGTTGTGTAAATGTGGGTTCCGGTGTGTCTCCCCGGAGCGGTGTATCTGTTACAGGCTGTAAACCAGCTCGCTCAATACCACTTCCTCGGCTCTGCTCTGAATGTTGTTCATCTTTGCTACCCAGAGCATCTGATCGGCTTCCTTGAGCTGTTCGGTCACTCCCTCTGTTGCCGCCATCTGGCTTATCAGCTTCTCCATTCTCTCCTCTGCCTGCTTCTGGATCGTCAGCAGGTGTTCTTTCAATGTCCCTTTCAGAAGAAACGCTGAGTACACGCCCCTGTGGTTCTCCTTCAGATAAGTCTCCCTCATCATTCCGTACTTCGTTACCGTTCCCTCCGGCTGAATGTCCGCCTGTAATATCGGGATCAGATAATCCCCGTTCTTTTCGTATGTCAGATTCATTGCTATTGCCCCTTTCTACTCTATTTTGATTGTTGTCAATATATTCCTCATGTCCGCTCTCGCTTTCACGCTTTAACGCATTGTAGTCTATTTTAGAAATATTTGCAAGTCCTTTCTGCGTTAAATTTTGCGATTGTTCCTGTTCGTGGCTCCTGTTATATGCCCTTATGGTTCTTCCAATCTCTAAAAGTACCGGTTTTGCAAGCTCATTGGCTGCATCACCAAGTACTGCAAGGGTATCCATGGAATTAAATTCGTGAATAAAATCAAAAGCAAACTCCGAACCATACTCCTGCATATCTGCACCGCAGGCAGATAAAAGTGTAAAGGAAATGCTGTCCGATAATGTCTCCCTCAAGCGGATACCGACATTCTGCTCGTCCAGTCCCTCTAAAAAACTGTCCTCGATCATGTACTGCAGATCCGGCAGCAATTCCTCATAATAATCTGCCGCAATCCTCTCAGCTATCTCCATAAGTCTTTCTTCAAACAGCTTCTTATCATCGGTAGCACCATAAGTCTGCTCCAGACACTTAATTACATCTTCCTTATGTTCCCCATGTAATTCCCAGAGTTCCGGATACCGTCCGATTCTTCTTGCCGCATGGACATCTGAAACATCAAATACATATTTCAGACGCTTGCCATGTGCATCATCCTCGTCCAAAAGTGCGATACCTTTTGCACCTTTATTTACCCAACAGTGCATACGCTCATTCCACAGCTCTATGGAAGCACACGCTGTTGCGTCCGGTCTTTGTGCATAGATTAAAAGCTGTTCCCGGAACGGATACTTGTATAATCTCGCCGCTGTAGTAAGGTATTTCATCCATTCCTCACGATTTTTGACAACCTCGGCTGCTGTCTCCTTTGCCAGAGCCGATATAAAATCATATTTTCTCACGCAGTTCTCCTTCCTGTCATAGATACGACAAAAAGGCAGCCACATACACTACATGACTGCCTTTCCTTTATTTCCCGTTACATTCCTATTCTGTTGTACCAAAGCTGAAAGTCTTACTCTCAGCCGTTTTCTTAGGCGTAAACCTTGCCTTAATTTCCGCAACCCTCCCCTCTAATGCCTGAAACATAGCGTCCACCTGTTCCTGTGTATACTCGTAGGAACCTCGATTTGCGAGATTCTCCAGCCTGCCAATGGCATCAACCGCCTTATTCATGCGGTATTCGCCAATACGGATAAACTTCTCCGCCTTTGTCTCATTTTCCTTTGCTGCAGGTTCGCCCTGCATTTCCTCTGCTGTCATTGTTACATTTGTTTCTTCCATGTGATTTTCCTCCATTTTTGATAAAAAAAAGAGCGTACAGGTTTTCCCATACGCTCTGACGCTGTGTTGTTAAATTTTATTCATTACAGATAACTATCATATTCTGTCCGATATTATTTTTGATTCACTCATAACAATATTTCTCGATTCTGAGATAATCTTCCGATTTATAACCTTCACATCACTTGATGTAATTTCATAAAATTTTCCACTTCTATTTCCTGCCAACTTATTTCCTATAAATCTAACCTGAATCCGTGAAGTTTATTTGAAAATTAAGCAATTCGCTTCAATCGAACTGCTTTGAACAATAATCATCTCAATTTT
>CADBUD010000384.1 GCA_902797785.1 uncultured Lachnospiraceae bacterium | reverse complement strand
CCATAAAAATAATGAAGGCTTGCTCCTGACGAGACGCCGCGGGATAAAAGCATCCAAGGGCGAATGGATCGTCCATCTGGATTCAGACGACTATATGATGCCCGGCGTTCTTAAAGCGGCGAAACAGATCATTCAAGAACATGGAGATATTGACCTACTGATAGGAAAAGTCGCATACGGTGACGAAGATGGAAAAAGAATCCGATTTTACTCCAAATTACCATTTCATGATGGCGAACTGTTCTCCGGCAAACGCAAGACAGCGCTGTATGACCAACTGCTGATCGGTGGTTATATGAACGCTGTGTATCAAAAGATCGCCAAGCGGACGATCGTTGATGTAGACGCTGATTATTCAAATTATAAACAAGTTACCATTGCGGAGGATTATCTGCAATCCATCCCTTTGCTGGATAAATGCGAGAAGGCTGTCTTTATCGATACGCCGTTTGTGTATTATCGGGAAAACCGGGAGAGCATGACAAGGAAAATTACTCTGAAAAACGCATGCGCAAGCTTTTTTTCCAAGGCTGCTGTATACCTTGCGGAACAGGATTATCTGGTAAAATGGAACTTTACTGAAGAAAAAATCGCAAAATTATGTGCAGCGCACTGCCGCCTGCTATGCCATGATCTCGTGAATATGGCGAAGGCGACTAAAATCCTCAATTTAAAGGAATACTATGCCGCACTGAATACGATCAATGGCACACCAATCATATCAAAACTATTTGTTTCTTCGAGCAAAAAAGAAATCGGCATCCTTGTTCGCCTCACCTATCGCCTTCTTCATCTGCGTTTTTTCCCCGCGCTCTACCTGCCCAATAAATATGTTATGTAAGAGGTAATGATGCTTTTCAGTATAGGTATCCCCGTATATAATGCGAAGCAGTATTTACGGGACAGTGTCAATTCCGTTTTATCTCAGAGTTTCCAGGACTATGAGATCATTTTGGTTGACGATGGTTCAACAGATGGAAGCGCAGAGCTATGCGAGCAATTGGCGAAGGAGCATCCAGACAAGATAAGGGTGATCCATAATCATGAAAACAAAGGGCTCCTTCTTTCGCGCAGGGTCTTTTTCCAGAATGCTGTCGGCGAATGGTTCTTAGCGGTAGACGCGGACGATCGGCTGATGGAGGGGGCGCTGGAACGGATAAGCCTTGCCATCGCGGAGTATCATTGCGATCTGATTCTTTATGATTTGGAATGTGTGCGCTTGAATGGATCTGTAGAAGAGTTCACGGTACCGCTGAATGAAAACCATCTATACTGCGGAAATGAGAAAAAAAAGGTGTATGAGCAAATATTGGAGAATAACTATATTAACAGTATGTGCACGAAGGCAATAAAACGATCGACCGTTGATATGGATGTTGATTATCATGCATGGAAAGAACTCCAAATCGGAGAAGATTTGTTTCAAACATATCCTATCATCGATAAGGCTGAATCAATTTTATACGTAAAGAAACCGCTGTATCGGTATATTAAGCGGGAAGGCTCGCTGACAAACAAGAAAAATGATAACTGGTATATACAAAAGAAGATACTATGGGAAAGAGATGATGATTACATAAACAGATGGAATCTTGGGCAGGCGTGCAGACAAAAAAGAATACAGGGACGGCTCAAGAGTTTTGTGGTCTATCTGGATCAACTGTTCCTGGATAATAACGAAACAGTTGACCGACTCGGGATACTCAAAACCATTCGGGAAGATGGAAAAATAGGAAACTGGTTTTCTTTGCCTGATATAAAGAAATGTTTAAAACTGAGATATCGCTTGTATTATTATGCTTTTACGCATGGAAGGTTCGTGTTTCTTGGCTTTTTAGTACGGATAAATCATAGATTCAAATTGATGTTTGCAAGATAATTAAATATATGCATGTTTTTTGTATAATTCTTTGAAAGGACAGATGGGGATGAAAATTTCGGAGCTTTTTTCCGAAAAGTTTATTCAAACAATCGAAGATCAATTGCTGCACGCGAAGATGCCGGACGAGGAGTTAACGATAGAATATGTTGATCCCCGGCAGTTTTTATCAAAAAACAGAATTGATTTGGTTTGCAAGCTGTATTATATTGAATGCAGAGAAAAAGGGCGTGGAATTGAGTTCGCGAAAGAGGTCTATCGGGTTCATATTGAGTCAATTACCTATGGGAGGTTTTCGGAAGTTTGGAATTCGGAAAAGAATTCATTGGAAAAATATTTTGAGGTCTTTGATGATCTGATTGACAATATAAAAACGCACGGGTTCGATGAGAAAAAGTCTGTCATCCCTGTCTCCAAGGATAGTATTATTCTGGATGGTTCTCACAGAGTCGCCGCTGCGATTTACTTTGGAATAAAGGTGCCGGTTGTTCGCCTGAAAACACCTGCCTGGAAGAATAACTACCAGGCTTTTATGAAGAAAAAGCAATACGCGATCCCGGAAAAATACATGGATTTCATTGCATATCAATACATGGCATACAAGAATCTCTGTTATGTCGCGATGATATGGCCGGTATCCTATCGCGATCCGAATTACGGGACAGCGCTGAAAATACTGCATCAGTTTTCCAATGTTGTCTACAAAAAACAGGTCTATTTAAATTACAATGGATTGGCCCAGCTTGCGATGCATACATACATGGACGCCGAGTGGACCGGAGGTTTTGCGAATCGTTACACGGGAATATTCACTGCCGTTGATGAAAGATACGGGAAAAAGGCGCCTGTCACCGTATTGATCCTGGATGATATGCCGTTGGATAAAATTCGACAACTGAAATTGCTGATTAGGACAGTTCTCCATGACGGTTTCGCAAAAATCCATATTACGGATACGCGGGAAGAGGCGTTAAGGCTCGGGAAAATGCTGCTGAATGCGAACAGTGTCCAATTCCTGAACGACAGCTTTTTCTTTCGCTATGATGATTTCGTAAACGAGTTTTGGAAGTTCAGATCCCTTGCCCTGTCTTCCAAACTGGAGAATGACCTGTGTCTTGATACGGGAGCTGTGCTTGCGGTCTACGGTATCAGAAATACGAGAGATATTGACTATTTAATGGTATCCGACGATAAAACCGACTTGCTGTCTGATTTTGATAAACATACGCAGCAATACTATGACGGATTCGCGGCAGATATTTCATGCGAAGAGATAATTTATAACTGGTTTGATCATTTTTACTGCTTTGACATCATGTTTTCAAGCCTTGAATCTGTAAGGATACTAAAGCAGAAAAGAAACGAAAAAAAAGACCGCCGGGATGTGCAGCTGATAAAAAAACTGGAGACCAAGTGCCCCTACAAAAAAGAATACTATAAGAGAAGAAGAAAGAAAATGCTGAAGAACTACACCAGCTTAAGATATTATTATCATATGCTGAAAAAGACGGTAAGGAGGAAACCGACCTTATGATTCCGAAAAAGATTCATTATTGTTGGATAGGGGAAAAATCTTTGCCGGAATCAGCGCAGAGGTGCATTGCCAGCTGGAAAAAATACTGCCCTGATTATCAGATCATTGAGTGGAATGAAAAAAACTATGACTTTCAAAAGGCGCCGTTTATGAAGGAGGCGTATTCCGAGAAAAAATGGGGATTTGTACCTGATTATGCCCGGCTGGATATCATATATCATTATGGCGGGATTTATCTTGATACGGATGTCGAATTGGTAAAAACCTTGGATGGTCTGCTGGGTTATGAAGGATATATTGGATTTGAGGATGAAAGATATATAAATCTGGGGCAGGGATTTGGTGCTGAACGAGGCCATCCGTTGATTAAAGCATTGCTTGATAGTTTTGAGGGACGTCATTTCAAGAAACCGGATGGGTCTTTGGATTTGCTTCCTTCTCCCAATACAGATAGCGATTTACTGGAAAAACAAGGGTTGATAAGAAATGGAAAGCAGCAAATGATCGGAAACTTTATTATTCTTCCTTCTGATTACTTGTGTCCAAAGAATTTCTATGATGGTATTATCCGCAAGACCGATAATACTATTTCCATTCATCATTTTGATGGCTCCTGGTTGCCGAAACAAACCCAAAAAGATGTCCAGAGAAAAAGAAAATATAAACAACTCAGATTGAAGATGCTTCCCCTTTTTGATGCCGCGACGGGAACGCTTCGATTTCTGCTTGGCAAACGCTATGATAAATTTAGAACGACAATGAAGAATAAACTGCGTGTTTAATACTTCAATGAGGTTTAAAGAGGTAAGCAAAAATGGTTAATACGGATCATTTTAGCAACGAAATAATCAGGCGGGGGAGAGTGCGCTTTACCGTATTTACTCCCACATATAATCGTGCATATACAATAGAAAAGCTTTACGAATCACTTAAAAGACAGACATTCCATTCTTTCGAGTGGATAGTTATCGATGATGGATCAACAGATAATACTGGGCAGCTTATTAAGCAATGGATCACTCAACAGCGTTCATTTAAGATATCTTACTGTTTTGTCGAGCATGGTGGTAAACACAGAGCAATCAACAAAGCTTTAGAAAGCGCTCAAGGCGATCTATTTCTTATTGTCGATTCGGATGACTATTTAACGGATGATGCTTTATCAATCATGGATTCTGTTGAAAAATCAATTTCAAAGCAAAGTAAGAGCGAGTTTTGCGCTATTTCTGGATGTGATGGTTATTCGAGCGAAGAACGAGTTGGCAAAACAATTAAAGAAGGCACTGGTAAAAACAAGCGTTGGCTGGATATTACAAATTTGCAGCGAGCACAGTATGGTCTGAATTTCGATAGAGCAGTAGCCTACTATACACGTATTCTGAGACAGTATCCATTTCCGGAATATGAAGGAGAAACATTCATAACTGAAGCTGTTGTGTGGGACAAGATGGCACATGACGGATATAAACAGAGGTTATTTGATGCCATCATAAAGATTATCAATTATTTGCCTGACGGGCTGACAGCTAAAGGAATACAGATTTTTGAGGATAATCCTATAGGCTGGGCGTTATATATTCAGCAGTCGATTGAGTACGGCCGGCTCAAAGGAATGAATCGACAAAAGGAAGTTTTGCGTTACTTTGTTAGGACGAAGAAGAAGTTTTCATTTGGGGATATTGCCGCAAACCTCCGGATATCTCCCTTGCGCCTGCTATTTTGGATATGCACTGCAAAACTCAATTCATGTTTTCGAAGCATAAACCATAAGTTGAAAAAAGTATTGAAAATTTTAGCGTCGTGGTGAAATGTTGGAATGGCTGAAATAATAACGGAAAACAAACATGCATATCTAATCATGTATCATAAAAACAGCGAACAGCTGATTAAACTATTAGGTGTACTCGATGATGAGCGGAATGATATTTATATTCATGCGGATAAAAAAACAAAGGATTTTCCGACAGAAAAATTGCAAAAAACAGTTAAGTGCGCGGGTTTGTTTTTTACGAAACGAATCAAGGTCGGATGGGGCGTTTTTTCTATAGTACAAGCTATAATGATTCTATTAAAGGAGGCTTCAAAAAAACAGTATGCGTATTATCATCTATTGTCCAGCCAGGATCTGCCGATAAAACCGCAGGAATACATTCACGCTTTTTTCCGTGAATTTTCCGGACTGGAGTTTATTCAGCGCGGAACCTGCCTGCCGAAAAGAACGGATGGGATGGAGAGAATCGCGTTTTATCATTTTTTTATTGATTATTATAATAATGCGGGTTGCTATTTGAAAAAAGCAGGAAGATACATCGAGAAAGCAAGTCTCAGGATACAAAAACGGCTGGGAATCAATAGGATACGGGGAAGGGAAGAATCATTCTTTTGCGGTTCGACGTGGTTCAGTATTACACAGGAATTTGCTGAATACTGCGTTCAGCAGGAAAAATGGATCAGGAAGAATTTTAAATGGACTTTGTGCGGTGACGAAATCTTTATGCCGACAATTGCGGTGAATTCATGTTTTCAATCGCGAATGCATCATCCTATGCGGCTTATCGATTGGGATCGCGGATCAGTATCGCATCCGCATATTTTTACTGGAAAAGACTTTCATTTGCTTGCACAAAGCGACTGCCTGTTTGCCCGGAAATTCGACATGGAAGTAGATGCTGAAATCATTGATCGAGTGGTCAATGAGCTTTGTCGTCCGAATTCTTCTCATTCAAGCTGAATTCTGACAGAAATAACCACAAAAATCAATTCTATTTGGAGTATTAGCAAAAATGAAGGAAACAAGACGAGTCAAAACGATCATCACATCGGAACACAGGCTGCTGGATCTGCATTTAAGGGAAACTTTTCAGTACCGTGACTTGATTTTTCTTTTTGTGAAGCGAGACTTTATCTCGTTATATAAACAGACGATACTGGGGCCGCTGTGGGCGATTATTCAGCCGGTATTGACTACGGTGGTCTTTACGTTTATCTTTGGCAATCTGGCAAAGCTCACTACGATGGACGCACCAGGTGACAAAATTGTACCGGCATTTTTGTTTTACATGAGCGGGAATATCTGCTGGGGATATTTTTCCTCGGTATTACAGAGTACATCCAATACTTTCCTTGCCAATCGAGGAACGATGGGCAAGGTTTACTATCCGCGTCTGGTTGCACCAATATCCACAGCGCTGTCGCATTTGATTTCTTTTGTTATCCAGCTTGGGCTGTTTTTTGTCATCTGGATGATATTGTTTCTCAGGGGAGGAACAAGCCTTACTCTTTCGCCTGCTATTCTCTTGATCTTTCCATTGATTCTGCAGATGATACTCTTGGCTGTTGGCTGCGGCATCGTGATTTCCTCCGTAACGACTAAATACCGCGATTTGGCCATGCTGGTCGGGTTCGGTCTGCAGCTTTGGCAGTATGCCTCTCCTATCGCTTATGGTCTGCAATTGGTTCCGGCAAAATATATGGGAATTTTCATGCTGAATCCCATAACGCCAATCATTACGGCCTTTCGCTATGCCGTTTTTGGCTTCGGCTATTTCAAAATTACCTATTATTTGATCAGTTGGTGTTTCACTTTGTTATTGTTTTTTGTAGGGCTCATCCTTTTCAGCCGTATCGAACGTACATTCATGGACACAATTTAAGATATATAGTGATAAAAGGATTATTGATAAATGACTATTCAAATG
>CADBUD010000383.1 GCA_902797785.1 uncultured Lachnospiraceae bacterium | reverse complement strand
ATTCTCCTCCTGTGAGAAAAAGCCAAAAATCGTCTCTGCTGTAATTTGTCCAATGTCCATGACCTCTAACAGTTCCTCTTCTGATGCCTCCATCAAACGGGAAAAGCTGCCAAAATGTTTCATGATTTCTTTCGCTGCTGCCTTTCCAACATTGGGAATCCCAAGACCGGTCAGCAGTCTCTGCGGCTCATTCTGCTTTGATTTTTCTATCTCATTCAACAATTTTTTTGTATTTTTTTCTTTTCCGATGATTCCCTGCTCGATCAACTCCTGTTCCCGCTCATAAAGATGATAAATATCTGCCGCATCCTTTAGATATCCCAGCCGGACCAGATCCCGAATATATACATAGCCAAATCCGCGGATATCCATTGCGTCCCGGCTGACAAAATTAAGAATCTGCCGCTCCCTCTGCGCCTGACAATTCGGATTCGTGCAGCGGATATCTGCTGTGTCTGCCTCCCGGACTGCTTTTGCCCCACAGACCGGACAGACCTCTCCGATCTGATACGGAACGCTTCCTTCCGGTCTTTTTTCATATATGACCCGTTTGACCTTCGGTATAATCTCGCCGGATTTGTACACTGAAATCGTATCCCCGATCCGCAGATCCAGTTCATCAATATAATCCTGATTATGAAGTGTTGCCCGTGAAACAGAGGTCCCGCACAACCGCACCGGATCAAAAATCGCCGTTGGCGTAATACGCCCTGTCCTTCCCACGCTCAATTCAATTTCCCGAAGCACGGTCTCCTTTTCTTCCGGTGGATATTTATATGCCACGGCCCATTTCGGAACCTTTGATGTGGCTCCCAGCTTTCTCCGGTCTGCCAGTCGGTTGATTTTGACCACGGCTCCATCAATATCATATTCCAGCTTTCCCCTGTTTTCCCCGATTTCTTCAATGGCCTTCCAGACCTCTTCCTCCGTTTTACAGACTTTATAATTTTCAATCACACGGATTCCCTGTTTCTTTAAGAACTCATACCCCTCCGTATGAGTCTCAAAGGTAATTCCATCGGTTTCCTGAATATTGAAAACCAGCATGGATAACTTCCGTTCTTTCGTAATCCTTGGATCCAGCTGTCGAAGGGTTCCTGCCGCGCAATTTCTCGGGTTGGCAAACAGCTTTTTCCCAAGAACCTCCTGTTTTTCATTCACTTCTTCGAATGCCTGATTGGTCATATAGACCTCACCTCGAATTTCAATGTAAGGAACCTTGTCCTTTAATGTACGCTTTACATCCGCAATCACCTTAGCGTTTTCTGTCACATCTTCTCCCTGTGTCACCCCGTCTCCACGTGTAATCGCTTTATCCAGCTTCCCATTTTCGTAGCGGATGGCCATTGATAGCCCGTCGATTTTTGTCTCCACAACAAACTCCGGGTCTTCCAATTGTTCCTTCATATCCCGAAGGAACTGCATGACCTCCTCTTTGTAAAAAACATCCTGTAAACTCAGCATCGGGACACGGTGCGGTACAAGGACTCCTGCTTCCCGTTTTGCGCTTCCTCCGACTTTTTGTGTTGGAGAATCCTCTGTCACCCATTCCGGATGTTCCTTTTCCATCTGCTTTAATTCCTGCATCAGCATATCATATTCATAATCTGAAATTTCCGGAGAATCCTCATTGTAATACCGGTTGTTATGATAGAGTATCTGAGCGATCAATTCCTGATATCTTCTTTCCATCTACATTCTTTCCTTTCTTGCTATTCGTTTCTTTCACGATTCTTCTTTTTTTATTTTTCCCTTTCTTGCTTCTCTCTTTCTTATTTCTCTCTTTCTTATTTCTCTCTTACTCATTTCTCTCTTACTCATTTCTCTCTTACTCATTTCTCTCTTGCTCGTTTCTCTCTTACTCATTTCTCTCTTGCTCGTTTCTCTCTTACTCGTTTCTCTCTTACTCGTTTCTCTTTTACTCGTTTTCTTCTTTATTTTCTCGGCAGTCTGGCTCTTCTTTTCTTTCTCTCTTTCTTCTCCCAGAAGCTGCTTTTTCAGCTCTGCTTCTTCCCTTTTCGTCAACCTACGGTATTCTCCTGATTTTAACGTTCCCAGCCTGACATTTAAAATACGGATCCTCACCAGATGAGTGACCCGAAACCCAAAATGTTCACACATCCTGCGAATCTGACGGTTCAGCCCCTGTGTAATAACGATTCGAAACGACGATTTTCCTGTTTTTTGTATACGGCATGGTTTTGTAATCGTATCTAAAATCGGCACCCCCCGCTCCATTGCTTTTAAAATCTCTAATGATATTTCCTGATCTACCGTGACCTCATATTCTTTCTCATGCTCATATCTGCTTCTTAGAATCTGATTTACCAGTTCTCCCTGATTTGTCAGAAAAATCAGTCCCTCGGATTCTTTATCCAATCTTCCGATTGGATAGATTCGTTTTGGATAATTTATGTAATCTACAATATTCATTTTTTCTTTTTTGGTTGTCGTACAGACTACCCCTCTAGGCTTATGATAAGCTAAAAATATTTTCTCTTCTTCCTCTTGAATCGGAACTCCGTCGATACAAATCTTCATCCCTTTTGTCACCTTATCTCCCATGGTGGCTGTTCTTCCCTCTATTGTGATTCGTCCTGCCTCAATTTTTCTGTCTGCTTCCCGTCTGGAGCAGATTCCCGCATTACTTAAATATTTATTTAGTCTGACTGCTTCTTCCATTGTTCTTCTCCATTTCGTATCAAAACCAGGGTGCACCTTTATACCCATGAACGAAACAGCTTACCATTTTGTTCATGACACCCACTTCAAATCTTTTGCCCATCTACTGTTTCACAGCTCTCCCGGGCGCATCTGCGCCTGAAATCTTTTGACTGGGAGAGCTTCCTGCTTCAAGTAGGAAAAATCACAAATATGTTTTCATCAAACGAATGCTTGTTTCCTCAAAATCTACCAGCTCCTGTGCAATTTCCAATGCTGCTTTTTCCGCTCTTGGATAACGATTCATCGTTTTGGTAATTTCTGAAATACCCCGGATATTTTCATGAAGCATAAGATCTGCCATGTGACTGCTGGAAATATCCCATAATGTATTCCATTGCAGCCAAGACCAATTCCATGCATTTCTCCATGGTTTCCATTCCTTTGGCAGATGTCCTGCGACTCTTAATCTCTGTTCTGCACTTTCCTTCAGCTTCCTGTATTTTCCTATCTGCTCACAGACATCCCGTTCAAACTCTTCATCCGTGATTTTTTCTAACATCGTTCGTAAAAACTGTTCCGTGCATTTTGAATTACAATAAGTTTCATTAATCAATTTTTGTCCTGCTGTTGTCATAACATCACATTCCTTTCCTTGGATTTGTTCCTGATTTTCCTTTTTTTAACAGCATTCCCTGATTCTTCTTTTTTTATACATTCTTCTGCACAATACATTTACTGCGTCATAAATAAAAAGCACTTCTAATTTTTCATAAAGAAACGCGCTGCCTCCCAAAGAACGGAACGCAGCGCGCTAATACACAATCTCTTTCCATGATATGAACAAAACGGCAAGCCATTTCGTTCATGAGCATAACGAATCATTACTATTCACATTTTCATCCAAGCACAAAACAGAAAATCAATCAAGATATTCTGTTTTAATGTACCCTATAACCTCTCCAAACGTTACCTTGGTCCAGCCCTCTTCATAATCCAAAACAACTGTCACCACATCCCCATCGGATGTCGTTGTAAGAATCTTGGCATCTGAACTCATGGATTCACGAATATTCAGAGCATCATGAACGGTAATCTTCTGACCCTCCTGATGATATTTGGATGTCACTGTCGCCTCTGACTCATCTACAGCATCCGGCTCTACCGTCACTGCAGGCTGCTCATCATGAATCACCTGCTCTGTGGTCAGATAATCTGACTTAATATATGCTGTCTGTCCATTATACTGAATCTTGCTCCAGCCACTTTCCAACGACTCTTCTCTTACAAAAGAATCTCCCTTGACAGCAGAACCAATCTGCTCCGCATCCTCTCCTGCTGCTGCACGCACCCGCACATCATCTGTCGCATATACAATTTCCTGGGTAACTGCCGGTTGCTCAGTATCTGTTTGTGACGTGTCCGCTGCAGCATCCGTGCCTTCTTCGCCTGACTCATCAGCAGAGGCTGTTTCTTGACCATCGCCAGAAGAAAGTACCGTCGGAATCGTTTCTTTGACCAGAGTATTCAGCTCTGCGTTAGACTCCAATGCCTCTGTATATCTCTGATTTACATCACTGACCAGAGATTTTACATCTGCTGCCTCTCCATAGCTTAAATAATACGCCTGCTCTTCTGCAGAATAATCGTCATCTGCTCTTCCATCAATGTAATACTCCCCATCCTCATTTACTCCGATATAGAACGTCTGAAGACCAGGAACTGCTGTATCAAATCCCTTGAAATAGCAGTCATAGGAACAGGAAACCATATAGGTATTTTCATATACGCCGTCTTTTACATAACACTTGATATTATCATAGTGATCGACATATTCACTAAATGTCTTGATCATCTGCCGCTCTTTTTTCTTAAATGGGGTCTTGATCTTTTTAATCTCTTTGACCTTTCCATCTGCGTATGCTGTCATATACTTTGTAATCAGTTCTGTAATGTCAGTATTGGAATAAAATCCCTGACTCTCTTCCTCGACTGCGTCTCCTGTCGCAACACTACTGCCTGTTGCCACCGGCACTTCATCCTTTGCTGATTTTTTATCTGTTTTTTTGAGGCTGAGACCATAGCAGATCAAAATAACCGCCAATACTGCAACAATCGCTATGATAATGATATACTTAAGCTTTTTTGAACTCTTGTCCATCATCTTTTCCTCCCTTACTTATATTTTTCAAACCAAATCAGATTTGATTGGATAGGAAACACATAAAATAAATTCGTTTCCTATCTTATTCGCAGCTGGAAAATCACTTGCCTGCAAGGAGGATTTTCCGATCAGCAATCACGAACATAAGCTCACGATATACTCGTCACCGAAAACCATTGCCATTTTTCGCTAACGGTATAAAATGATGCGCACGAATTTTGTAAAGAAAAAGTCTCTTTCATCGGCCAAAATCCAGCGCGGATCAGGAACAAAACAGCTAGCTACTCCGATCCTGAGTAAAACAAATGAAAAACGCAACCGGTCCTGATTCTATCAATAAAAAATACACCCAGAGGGAATCGAACCCCCGACACGTGGTACCGGAAACCACTGCTCTATCCCCTGAGCTATGGGTGCATAAAAGTGTTATGTGATATAAACAAGACCGGTTCATTT
>CADBUD010000382.1 GCA_902797785.1 uncultured Lachnospiraceae bacterium | reverse complement strand
TTTCGGCTTTGCGACCTTGATGGTGTACTTTGCCGTTTTATTGCTGCCATCCTTGGCTTTTACTGTGATGACTGCTGTTCCGGCGGCCTTTGCCGTAACCGTTCCATCTGCTGCGACACTGGCTATTTTCGGTGCGCTGCTCTCAAAGGAAACCTCTTTCGAAGCTCCTGCCGGAGAAATCTGTACTGTCAATTTTGCTTTTCCATAGACCTGCATCGTTTTCACCGGGAAGGTCAGGCTGATTTGTTTTACCAGTAGGGTTTCTCCGTTTCCAGAGGTATTTCCGTTTCCACCAGTTTCCTGCTCATTTCCGCCAGTGCCCTGTCCATTTCCGCCGGTTCCCTGCTCATTTCCACCGGTTCCCTGATTTTCTGCTGCGATTTCCTTTGCGAGCTCTGCTGTTAATTGTCCTGTCTGGATGGAGCTCGTTACGATAACACGAATTTTCTTTCCTACATCCTCGTTGACCAGCTGATATGTGGATTTTACTGCTCCGGAAATATTTGCACCGTCCCTTTGCCACTGATAGCTGAGGACACCGGTATTATTGCTCTTTGTGACTGTAGCCGTCAGGGTCTCCGACACTTCTGCCTTTTCTTTGGTGCCGGTCGAGGTAATCGTGACGGTTCCCGTCAGCGCCTGCGGTTCTTCCTCCTGCGCTTTTTCTACAATCGTCTTGGCAAATTCTACCGAAATACTGCCGGTCTGAACCGTACTTTGAATCACGACACTGATTTTCTTTCCCACATCCTCTTTCACGAGCTGGTAAGAAGTCTTTGTAGCACCCACGATCTCTGCTCCATCTCGCTTCCATTGGTAGCTGAACTCACCGGTATTGTTGCTGCCGGTTACTGTGACTGTGAGAGTCTCTCCGATCACCGCTTCTTTTCCGTTTCCGGAAGTCCCGATGACTGCCGTTCCCTTTAATGCGGCTGCCGGTTCTTCCGGCTCTTCTCCGCCTTCTCCCTGGCCTGTGCCGGATTTAAAGGTAAAATTGGTAAAATTGCTTTCCTCTGAAATATAGGATTTAGAGGAATTGACTCCTAAAACCTGTACGGTATGATATCCCGTGCTCTCTGCCTCAAGGAGGGAGGCATCCGCTTCGATTTCTGCTTTTTTACTGGAAACGGCGATATATTTCGAACCGTCTGCTCCGGTAAGCGGTGTTCCGTTGAGAACAAATTCTACATATTTTGCATTATTATCTGAAACTGTTGCTGTCAGGATGACCTTTCCGTCTTTTTCTGCTGACGTTACGGAAATCTGATTGGAAACACTGTTTCCGAGGGACTGATACAAGGTCTTGACATCTGCAAATTTTGGATCCATCCACTCCATTCTCTTTTGAATAAAGGTCTTTAGAGAGGCTACTGCATCATTATATTTCTGGCTCGTTGTACGGATCTTTTCCCCATTGACAAAAGCATATCCGCTGCACCGGCTGTAGCTTGAGGACCATTTGGCATCATTTGCATCTGCCGCTGTCTGATATTTCTTTTCCAGAGTATCAATGGTTCCACCGTCCTTGATGATCTCTTCGATGACGGTCGGGCGATACTTCTGGTAATATTCATAGACCTTGGTCACAAAATACGGATCCTTTACCAGGTAACGGTTCCACTGATAGTTCTGATAATTCTGCTCAGCAAAACCACCATTTCCCGGGCTGATACCGCAAAGTGTCGTATGCCAGTTATCATAGACAAATGGTCCTGTCATGCTGTACATATTGATATTTCCGAATGCCCAGTCATAATCCCATGCCGGTCCCATCTTTGCCATGCTGTTCAGGTTCTTATACAGATAGGTACTGTTCTTCATGGAATCCCAGTTGTTCGTAAACTCACATACCCACCAGTACTGAACCAGAGAATCCAGATCGAACAGATCGGTATAATGCACGTTCTGATTCTGATAGGTCGTCGTAAAATCCCTGCTCTTTAATGCAGCCTCATATGCATTTATGTAATTATTGGCATAAGATAACATCGTGGAATTGGTCTTTGCATATTCCGGAGCACGGAAGAACATCGGAATCCCATTCGATGTCTGGAAGGTCGATACATATTTGTACGCATCATAGGTACTTCTAAAATCCATGTCAAGCAGGAATCCACCGGTAAATTCCGGGATTTCGTCCTTGTAATAATCGCTGATCTGGAAGGTCGTTCCGCCAAAGGAAACCGACTTTGAAGTCACCCAGCTAAAATCCTCTGTCATCTGCGTCTCCAGCGCATCCACGTCAATGGCCGCATTGGCCTTGCCGATAGCTGATGCGATATCTTCCCCAAGCTCTTCCCAATCAAAGACATCGACCCGGCTCGCACCGATCCGGACATGCTCGCAGAGCTCATATAACCCTTCATACTGACCGTTTAAGATCAATACAACATCCGTCGTCTTCATGGAATATTCCATTCCGATATCTTTTGAGAAATTGTGTACGATCTCGTTTCTCATATTGGTATGATCGATCATATTCGCCAACAGGACCCAGTGCTTGTTTTTTCCTGAACCAAGACCTAAGAGATTCTGCTTTTTGTTCAGCTTCAGCTTGTACGGCTTTTTGACTCCCCAGCTGACAGCTTCATTCCAGGTCGAATTTCCGCGTCCCTTGATCTCTGTCTTGCCGGTATAAGTCGCTGTATCAAATTCACTGTTTCCCTGAACCGTGATCGTCGCATCTTTTTTCTGGGTATTGCTGGTCACTGCCAGACCGTCATCCGTATTGACATAAACGACCGGAAGTTCGCTCACATACATGGACAAATCCCAGAAAATGCTGTTGTCTGTCGCCGTGATCCGGACCGTAATAAATTTCTCAAGATCAGAAGACGTCGGTGTATAGCTGTTCGTCGTATTCGAAATCGACTTTCCACCGACCTTCCATGCGTAGGTAAAACTCAGATCTCCCGCATTTTTTACAGAAACGGTCAAAGGGGATCCCACCTTGGCATAGTTTTGATCAAAGACCGCTTCGATTTTATTACTGGAAAGAATGGTCAGCTTGAATGTTCTGCTATATCCATTCTGTGAAACTGCTGTCAAGAACACGACCGTATCGGCTCCAATGACAGAAGGATTTGCAATAGCTTTTCCATCCTCTATTTTTAAGATTTCCTCATCGCTGCTGGACCAGCTGATGATCTGACTTCCCAGGCTCTGCGGCAGATCGATCTCTGTTGAAACACCAGAGGCTTTTTCGCCCTCTGCAAATTCCAGGGAAAGTCCGGATAAATAAATCTGTCCGGCTGCAGAAGAAGTCAGACAAAGCTTCGGAACCGGATAACAGCCCTTTTCTGCTGCCCATACGCTGGAGGAAAGACCGTCCGGCAGGGTTCCAGAAGTAAGCTGTGCCAGGCTATAGGCTGCTGCCTCAGAGGATAATGTCTGTGCTCCGGTCGCAAGGTAATAACAATTTGTCATTCCAGAAAAATAAGCTGTATTCGAGTTTTCTGCTGCACTGATCGCATATGCATCATATCCGACATATTGAATCGTTCCGGTATTTACACACTGACTCACTTCTTTGCAGGCTGATTTTGCGATTCTTCCGATAATTCCACCGGCATAGATCAAGTCAGCCCGGGTACCGCTTGCATTGATATTGACTCCATTGTAAATATTTTTGATGGAAATATTTCCATTTCCAATCGCGGTATCATTGGTCCGGCATTCTCCGATGACACCACCGGCTCCAACGGTATCGCAGGAGGCGGACGGATTGATTACCAGGGAACCATTGATCACGGAGACATTATCCAGCATAGCATATCCATTGACCTCGCCGGCAAGGGTTCCCACCGCAGCCAACCCATCAGAAAAATCTGTCCGGATATTGACCTCTGTGAAAATCAGGTTCTTTACCGAAGCATAGTCAGCGGAATTATTGCTCGCAATGACGCTGAACAGTCCGACCTGTCCATAGCAGTCAGTCTGGTTCACCGAACCGCTAAGATTAATCGTCAAGCCGGATATCACATGTCCCTGTCCGTCAAATGTACCGGAAAAAACATTCGCTTCCTGTGGATTTACCGTCCCTTTTTTTCCGATATAGCCGCCAAGCGGCACCCAATTTTCTTCGGAAAGATCGATATCATCGGTCAGAACATAGTCTCCACTCATTGGATAGGCACTGTCTGAACCGATTTTTTTCAACTGATCTGCTGTAGAAATCTGGATTGCGGCAGGGACGAACGGAGTTTCCGAATCCGACAGAATCGGCTCATCTTCCGCAAAATCCGCATCCGGCTCTGCTTCTAAATCTTCTTCCTCAAAAAGAACCGGTTCCTGCCCGGCGCGCTCTTCTTTCGCTGCCATAACAGGAAGGGTACTGGTCAGAAGGAAGATCATGGACAGAATCAAACTTAGAAGCCTGCGCTTCTGTCTGTGTGCTGCATTTTTTTTCATGGAATCAACCGCCTTTCTTTTGTCTCAAGGATCATCGTCTTTGCAAACAAAAATTTTTCCTAATTGTATCATGAGACAGCATTCCACTTCAAGTGTTTTGAAAAAAAAACAAAATCTTTATATTTCCCCTTCAAATACACTCACTGCCGGTCCGGTCATGTAAACATGATGGCTCTCTTCGTCCCAAAAAATCGTCAATGTTCCCCCCAGCAGGTGTACTGAGACCTCCCGTTCTGTCTTTCCATTCAAGATACAGGCCACGGCAACGGCACAGGCTCCGGTCCCACAGGCGAGGGTTTCTCCTGAGCCTCGTTCCCAGACCCGCATCTCCACATTTTTTCTGTCGATCACCTTAACAAACTCTGTATTGACCCGGTTCGGAAAACGCTCATGATGCTCAAATAACGGCCCCAGCGTTTCCATTTCCAGCTCCTTGATTTCATCCATAAAGACTACCGTATGCGGATTCCCCATAGAAACTGCGGTCATAAGATATTCCTGCCCTCCTACCTGAATCGGTGCTGAGATGACCTGCTCCTTGTCTGCAATCACAGGAATCTTTTCTGCCAAAAGCTCCGGCTCTCCCATGTCCACCCGAACCTTTGAGACTTTTCCCTCTTCCGTAAACAGCTCCAGCTCCTTGATTCCTGCCAGGGTCTCGATGGTGATTTTCGTCTTTTGTGTCAGTCCGTAGTCATAGACATACTTTCCTACGCATCGGATTCCGTTTCCGCACATTTCCCCGCGGGAACCATCTGCGTTATACATTGCCATTTCAAAATCCGCCACCTTGGAAGGCCGGATCAAAATCAGTCCGTCTGAACCGATCCCGAAATGCCGGTCACTGACAAAGACTGCCGTTTTTTCCGGATCGGTGACCTTCTCCTCCAGGCAGTTCACATATACATAATCATTTCCTAATCCTTGCATTTTTGTAAATTTCATAACGTTCTTTCATCCTTTCTATTTTCATTTTTCTCCAGCTTCCCTGCCATCTTATGAAGCCGCTGTTTTTAATTCTCTATCTTTCTTCATTTATCTTGAATATTTCGTAACAGTTCACCTTTATTCTCCCGCAAGCCGTATGGCTGAACTGTTACAATATTTCCCTGACTTTTGTTAACCAACTGCTCCCTATATTTTTACTCGTTATTCATCAGAATCTATGCTAAGCAGATATCCTAAACATCTCAGGTGAAATCTCCTTATCACTATTGTTCTGATCATAAACGCATTGTGAATGCTTTATTTTTTGTTATTTCTAATATAAGCTTCTAATTCTGCTATTTTTTTATCTTTTTCTTCTATGCTTTTATCTTTTTCTTTTATGCTTTTA
>CADBUD010000381.1 GCA_902797785.1 uncultured Lachnospiraceae bacterium | reverse complement strand
GTGTTGCGTAAGTGATACTGACTAATGAACATTTTATAATATTGATTTTTAACATTAGTTAATATCGATGAATAAAATGGTAACGTGGCATGAGCTGTATGATGGGACAAATCTAAGCTCCAGTGCGTCGAAGACCAATAAGAACAATTCCCTCTTAAGCTTCCGGAATCATTATGCGGAGACGATGGAGGCTTTAGACCAGTATTATTCCGGGACGCCAGCCATTTGTGTTAATGAGTTCGCCCTGTTCGATGACATGGGAGTCGGTGGAAGGCTTCTTCCATGGGTAGCCATGTTTGAAGAAACCGGAATTTATTCCTGTCAGGCATACTGGGGACTGGCCAATACATTAAACGAAACGGCAGCAGATGCCAATACGCCAAATAGTGCCTGGTGGTTGTATAAATGGTATGCGGATATGATCGGAGACAGGATGACCGTTTCAGGGATTACCAATGGAAATTCGGATGGAACCTTTTATGGACTGGCATCCAAATCTGATCAGAATCAGATGATTCAGGCGATGTTTGCCGGTAAAACAGGAAATGAAGTGGCATATATCGATCATATTTCCTCCGTTTCAGGATTTGAGGGAGCAGACAAAGCATATGTCAAGCTTTACCGCACCTCCTATTCCGGACAGCAGGGGGAGGATACAGCACCATATCTGGAGTTTGAGGGAAATGTAGCAATCGAAAATGGAAGTCTTCGGATTCCGGCAGCGGATACGACAGAGGATGAGCTCTATTATGCAGTCGTATTTCCGGCAAATTCTGCTCCGGTGACATCATTTGAAGACTATGAAAAGATTTGGACAAAGACCTACGAAGCAGAAAATGCATCCCTTTTAGGAAAGGCAAAAAAAGCTTCACGCACCGGAGTGGGAGATCTGGGAAGATCGGGAAAAGCAGAAGTGGAAAATATTTTAGATACCACGGACGGAGTTTCATTTCAGGTCAATGTCCCGGTGGATGCAAAATATAAAATGCAGGTATATTATTCTGTGGCGGCGCCATTTGTAAACGCGGAGACCTTAGAGCCGAGCGCGAACGGACAGAACCGTGCCATTGGACAGACGGAGCATCATCTGTTAAAGGTGGACGGAACGGAAGAGGCAGTTCTGGATTATGTTTCCACGGTAAAGACGGGATATTATAATCATGCGGATTATGTTTTAGATCTGTCGGCAGGAGATCATACGATTACCCTGACTCATGCTGGAGAGAATCAGTCTGCAGTGAGTGCCAATCTTCGGGTCATTGCCAGTCTGGATAAGATGGATCTGACGATGGCAGATGCAGCGGAAGAAAGCAGAGTCGAGGCAGAGGAAGTGATTCGAAAAAATCCATATCAGTTCGCTCATGCGGTTGCATCAGATCATGCGGGATATGCAGAGGGAAGCGGGGATTTTACCTTCTATGTCACTGTGGCAGAGAGCGGTCTGTATTCCACCAAGCTGATTGGAACAGGAAAAACAGAACTGACCCTTTCCAAAAGAAAGGTCAATTACGCAAAAACAGCAGCATCAGGAGAACCGGTATCGACAGAGTTTCTCAAGGTAGGAGAAGCTGATTTGGATTCTGACGGTAAAATGTCATCAATAGATTTTGGCTTGATCTATCTGACGAAGGGCGCAAATTGTCTGAAGGTTTCTTCGGCGAAGAAATTTGGCTTTGATGCAATTGAGTTCGTAAAAGCAGCGCCATCTGATACGACGACAGTAGTGGAAGCAGAATCTGCGGAGCTTTCCGGAAACGGGAAGGTGATCGACAATGCCTATGCATCCGGAGGAAAGATGACCGATGGCATCGGAATCCTGAGCAGTGCGGCAGAAGCAGAGAATGCCGGAGATGATCCGATGAATTCGATTCTGACCTTTCATGTGAAGGCAAAGACAGCAGGAGATTACGTCCTGACCTGTTACTATACAAACGATGAACCGGCTCCGGCAATGAAAAAAGCCAATGGACAGACCTATGTTCATCCGTATAATACGGATCTGGTAGAACGTTTTGCCCAGATTGCGATCAATGGAGGCGCACCTTCCACCGTATATTTTAGAAATACCTATTCCTGGGATACGATAAAAACCATGGATGTCAATGTTTCTCTTCAGGCAGGGGACAATACGATCCGGATCTATAATGACAATTCGTATCATTTTAGCGAACTGGTGAATTCACAGGCACCCCGGTTTGATAAGTTCGAGATTACGCCGGTTTCTGTCGGAAGCTTCAACCGTGTCATCAAGGTGACGGCCATACAGCTGAATCAGACAGCACTCTCTCTGACCGTGGGAGAGGCAAAAAAGCTTACAGCGACTGTCGCACCGGCAAATGCAGCCAATAAGACCGTGACGTTTAAGAGCTCGAATCCATCCGTAGCAGCAGTTGATGCAAACGGAACCGTCACAGCAAAGGCAGCAGGAACTGCAGTGATCACCGCATCCGCAGGCGATTTTTCGGCACAGTGCAAGGTAACTGTCACAGCAAAGGCAGCCTCTAATCCGGTGACCAAGGTGACAAAACCGGGCAAGGTAAAGATTTCGTCCGCAAAAAATACAGCAAAGAAAACGATTACCATAAAATGGAAAAAAGTCAGCGGAGCGAAGGGCTACCAGATCTGGTATGCATCATCAAAGAATTTTAAGAAAAACGTAAAGAAGGTCAGTGTAAAGAAAATCAGCACCAAGCTGAAAAAGCTGAAGAAAAAAACGACCTATTATCTGAAGGTCAGAGCCTATAAATTGAACGGGAAAACCCCGGTCTATGGAGCGTTCAGTAAGGTTGTTAAGGTAAAGGTAAAGAAGTAACAAAACAAAAGGAAAAAAGAAGAGCTGAATCACATGAAATATCTACCTTTATGGCACGATGAATGCGCCATGCTAAGGAAAATGTGTCAGCTCTTTTTTGTTTCCATAATAGGAAAAAG
>CADBUD010000380.1 GCA_902797785.1 uncultured Lachnospiraceae bacterium | reverse complement strand
TTTTCCACCAGGACATGAGCCGCCCCTTTGAGCCTTGATGCCATCCACTTCGTATCGAGGACCTCGCTTCCATCCAACGCATTTGATATATAAATGACCGGCAGATGATATTCTTTTTTATAATTCGCTACATCCGAAACCACAGAAAGGTAATCCTCATCTGTAATGACCGTCGGCGTCCTCAGCACCGGCAGATTGCAGTCATCCGCCAGATATCCCCCTTCGATCAGCAAGGTAATAAAATGCGGCGTCGAAAATTCTCCATTCATCACCAGCGCATCCTCCCGATAGGTACGGTCAAGCCTGATGGAAATCCATTTCTCATCAAAATTCACGACATAATCCGTATCCCAGACAATCGCATCCTCTGCGATCTTTTCATGGCGCACCGCCATAATCTGCTTTTCAGGATAATCCAGGAACTCTAACGAAAGCTTTTCATTTCCAAACTTTTGGGTGTATTCCCCGTCCCAGTGCACATCCGGCACAATATTTTCTTTATACTTGCTCGTCCTATTCCACTTAAGGACCAGCTCGACAAATGCGTCTTTCGTCAAAGATTCATTGACTTTTAAAATCGTCGAAAATAAAATCATCCAAACGCCTCCTTAATGACATTATTTTTATTTCTTTTTTCCATGACATATTCTGTCATCCTCCCATGATATGATTGTTGTAAATATTCAAAGCCCCACTCCCAGCATTCGGTTTTCCCGCTGCTTATCAGCTCTCCCGGTGCTGCGCACTTGAAATCCAAATGACGGAGAGGTTTGTTCCTGCTTCACAGCAGGAACACTTCAGAAAAGATATCGCTTCTTATTTGTAAACAGGACGGATCGATATCATTTCTGTAACCGGCTGTGAATAACAAAAATAACAAATCAGGAGGATCGATTATGATGACAAATTTTTACAACTCAATTCCAGGTTTTTTATCAGGCCATGCTTCATCTGACCCTGAAAAAAAAGAGAAAAAAAACGTAACACTTGTATTGAACGGAAATGAAATCCTTTCCTTAAAAGATCTCCGTGAACACTTTCAAGCCGAGGAAATCATGCGGTATTTTTTGGAAGGAACCTTAACACAATGGCTCGAACAGAATTATTATGAAGTCCAGGCAGATGCAATCAAAAGAATCGACTCCAAGCATCCTGGCTGTATGAAAAAACTCTGCCTTGCCCTCGGCGTAGATTATCTGGAATCCGATCATTTGTCGGAAGAGGATCGCAATAAATTAGAGGAACGAAGAAAGCTGGTATCGGAATACACCTCTGATCCGAAGATCTTGTCCGAAATCTGGCTCGTGGCGACAAATCAGTCAGAGCTTGCAGAACTGATCGACCGTGGCGAAAAAAACATTTATTTATGCAAAAACAGCTTCTCTATCCCAATCAGCGTACCCGACATGAATTATATCGTTTTAGAGCCTGCTTCCATTGAAAACCCTTATACCGCCAAACAATATGAACGGGCTGGAATCCATGTGTCCGGCATTTGCCTTCCGGAAAATGAAAATCCCGAAACCGTCATGATTGCTCATGAAGCCGCCATCCACCATGGATATGATGATTTTCACGAGTACCACAGCCCATTGGCATCTGTATTTCATAAAAAATTAAAATCTTCGGAACGCTATCCTTTTTTTGATGTTCCCTACAACTCTTCTCTGGGAGGCAAATTCTTTTCTTCCAAAAGCGAATGCACATCCGTCAGAGACCGTTGTGTCAGAAAAGCCTATGACTACGCCCAGTCTGTCCTTTCTGTCGGAACCTCCAATTCCATCTCCAAGGAACCCGCTACGTTCTACAGCGAACATATTCAATCTGTTTTTTCAGACATGAGACAGGACCTGGAGAAATTAAGCAAGCTGAATGGAACCGAAACAGCCTGTCAGAATCTTTTTCAGAAAGTGGACAACAGCTATCGTTCGCTTTTAGAAAGCTTCGACCAAGAGCTTAAGGATAATTCTGATTACTACAAAATGTATGACTTTAACTATTTTATCGAAAAAGCTGATATCGAAACTCATGACCACCGCATCAGCGAAGAATTCTTTTGGCGTGCAATGGAGACCATTTTCAGCGATTCCATCGAGTATAGCATCAATGATCTGTATTCTGTAATTTCAGAAATCGAACATGATTTAAAAGACTATGCGAACACATTTTATGGGACAGCCTTCTCTATCTATAAAAATTACGTTAGCGAAATCGAACAGCTTCTCGATACGATAGGGAATCATCTCCCAGAAATGGAACCGGAAGAAAGCCTGGAAGACTATCTGATTCGATGCTGTGCGAAAAAGGCAATGTAATTCAGCGTTCGCCAAGGTCTATCTAACTCCCGCACGCTCATGCAAGCATGGCGTTCGGGCGCTAGATAGACCTTGGCTCACTGCTTTTATCATATTTTTCCAACATAGTTCGGAGGATATTCTTCATTTTCATCCGAAGAGGCTCCGGTCTGATGACTTCCACAGCGCTCCCTTGGCTCAAAAGCCACATCAGGATCCCCGTTCCGAAGACTTCCGCCTCGATCCAATATTTTCCATCTTTTTCCGAAAGGACATGAGCCGTAGGGAGCCTGTCCAAGATGGAATCGATACTACGTTACCATTTTATTCATTGATATTAACTAATGTTAAAAATCAATATTATAAAATGTTCATTAGTCAGTATCACTTACGCAACAC
>CADBUD010000379.1 GCA_902797785.1 uncultured Lachnospiraceae bacterium | reverse complement strand
TGGAGAAATATGCATGGAAAAAGAAAAAGAAAAAGAAAAAGAAGGGAGAGACGGGAACATGCTGAGGATCAAATTCTCCCATGAGGATCTGTGTGACTATCCTATCGACATCGACATATACAGGGAACATACCAATAATGACAAGAAGCGTTTCATCCAATATCGCAACAGGATCGAATGTCATTATGCGATCTGCCCGAAATGCGAGAATCCGGCAATCGTGCTTGGGCTCTTCAAAGAGATCGAAGGAAAGGCTCCTCATGCAAGGCATACAAAGTACGATGTCGAAGGGCTTGGGAAGTTCGTGCAGGAAACATATGAATGGTGCCCGAACCATGTCGGGAAAGTGGAATACCTGAGAGAACCGAGGGCGAAGGATCGGGATGACAGGGAGATCGCGATATATTATACGGCAAGGGAACATTTCGACCAGGCGATCTACCTGATCGAGAAGATGTTAGGCATGAAGATATCAAAAAGGCTCGCCCGTGAGATCTGCCGTGAGTATGTCATGTCCGAAGCCGACATGTACCGTGGCTCCTGCATCGACAATATTCCTTGGATGCTGTTCTTCGCCAAGCACAGCACGTCGATGTACGGGCGGTGGATCAGGAAGGGCTCGCCCCTGTTCGAATTTCTCGAATCGTACGACAAAGTCATCCTCCGCCCCATTCCCGGCCGGGAATATTACTCCGTTGACAAAGCGGGCAGCTTCCTCAGCCTGAACCTGACGATCTCCATGTACAATGCGCTCGTAGAGAAGAATTATACGAAGGAATTCCTGACGCTCGCATTAGGGCGCACATTGGAGAACGATGACGTTGAGACCGTGTTCCGTACAAAGATCGAGGTGGACTCGGTGCATTTCAGGAATATGATCAATGCAAAGAACGTCCATCGGAACGATGAGCTGCTTTCAATTGCGAGAGAGGAGATGCCTGATCTGGTGTAAGGGAGGCTGTTTTAATGCGAGCAACAGCATTTGAGATGATAAAAAATATAGAATTTTTACGTGAAGTTGAGCGTTATGAAGATAATTGGGATGGCGAGGGGGCGTCTTCTTTTGGTTCCGACTTCATTCAAGAGATCATAGACCTTATTTCAACAATGAGACTCCAACCAGATATCGGACCTACAGGAAGAGGCAGTGTAGATTTTGAATATGGATCACGTAAAAGCGGTAATAAGTACTTATGCCTGGAAATATACGAAAAAGACAGGTCTGTGCATGTGTATTGGAAGGATATAATGGGCAATTCTGGTCATGATAAAATAGAAATGGGGGATATCAATGGACGCATACAGCAGTTTTGAGATTCCGTTAATGAGGATTTGTTTGAGTATTCGACATTTTATATGGGGACATGTGTTTGCGGATGCATGCTTGGAGGAATCGGAGAAATCTGGCTCCTCTAAATTTAGCGAATGAGAACTGTTTTTTATAAAGAACACCCAAATCCCCCAAATTCTTCCATATTGTTTGCGTCCTGAAAGAGGGAAGGTATCGCGCTCCCTCCCAAAGGACGATTCCTCATGTTTTGGTACTCCTAATCCGGGCGGGACAAGAAAAAACTCCTGCCCGGGCATAAAAGGATCGAAATCCCTAAATTGTTCTTTACACTCTGTGCGCCTCCGGTGTAAAAAAACGCTAGGAATCGGGTGTTCGGTATGCTATAATGTAAGTAAGAAAAGGGAAGAGAAAGCCTCTTTCGCCTATGCCCGTCCCTGCGGCACAGGCGTCAGAAAAAGAACAATAATCAATTTTGGAAGGTTCTTTTGGGAGGGGGCTTTCGGAGGGTGATCATTAAGCTGATGGGGCATGAGCCTGTCGGCTATTTTTTTGCAAAATGGGAAATTGGGGATTGAAAACCAGCCTGCAGTATGGTAAGATTCCTTTTAATGGGATACTTTTTGTTTTTTGTTAGAATAACTATATATTGTGGATGAAGCGCTTTAGTTTCTGGATATTGGGGATTTGTATCGCTTTTGTAAAAAAGGAGAATGATTTATGAAAGATTTGGAATGGAAAAGTGTAAAGGATTTTTTTAATGATGATAAAACACTAGAACAAGAGGTTAGTTATGAAGAATATTGTAATGGAGTGATTTTGCCAGAAAATTCAGATCACAAGTTAGAAGATGTATATGATGAATACGTTAAACTAAAAGAACTTATTGAATATTCCGCAAGAATACCCCTTCTCAAGAAATTGAGTCGGGGATGAATTGCCTTAGCCAGTGGTCACACCGGCTTTTTTCGTTTTACATACTTCCGCTTCGGCTTCCCCTGGTCCTCGATGTACTTCTTCACGGTTTCCAATGGTGCGCTGCCTGCCGTGCTGACATAATATCCGCTCGTCCAGAACGAACCGCCCCCCACAGGTCTTGTTTCAGCTCATCTGCATACGTCTTCCGCACCATCCGGGATGTCGTATTTTTGCAAAAACGGAAAATCGGGGATTGAAAACCCGCCTGCAGTGTGGTAAGATTTTTTTAATGGGATACTTTTGTTTGTTGCTGGAATACTATATATTGTGGGTGGAGCTTGTTTTTGCTTCTGTATGAATTTAACGCATGGGAGAAGATTATGAATGAATATGGAGCATATGTCATTGCAATATCTCTATTAGTGATCGGTCTTTCTGTATCACAATTGATATTAAGAATGATTTTTCGTAAAGAACATCGAATTGAAGATATGATCGTTGAGGGAAAAAAATATAGATTAGAGTATGGAACTTATGATCCAGATGATTATATAAAAAGCAAATCCTATATAAAGTCTAATGAGTGGCTTAAACAGCGCAACAAAGGAATTAGACTCAATAAAAAAATAAAACTGAGAAGATATATAGGGGACTCCAAGAATATAATTACATGAATACATCAAACTAGACATAGCGATGTGTCTGCAAGTCGGAAAACAAATACAGCCCCCAAACTGCATTTATTAGAGGAGAAGGATCATGGCATTGCTTAATGAAGAGAAAGAAGGCATTATCTTTGAGAAAATGCTTGAAAGTGATAAATATAAATTTGACAGGGCAAAAAATCTGGGAGAGAATTATGTAGAAAGCGGTAAGCTTGACCGCGACGTAAAAGAAATACAGGAATTCGTAAATTCAGATGCCTTTGAAGTAATTCGAAAATTGAGGTAAAGTGATGGATACATATTCTGGATGGACTCAAGAAAAAAAGACAAATGCCCGCAGACAGTTTATAGGAATTCTAAAAGAAATGCAAATAATTATCAGAGCGTTAGGGCTTGAAAACGACGTGGAGGTTAATGCATATATTTTAGGTAAAGCTATCATTGATTACATTGAAGACCTTGATCGGTTTGAAGAGTTTGAGGGGATAAAGTCTTCGAATATTGCAAAAACATATGCGTATCTTATATATTGGATAGCCAGACATAAGCCAATAGTGATTCTCAATGTTGAAAAGAGTGAGGAGGCTATTTATATTAACGAAAAAGTCTGTACTGCTATCCTGATTTCAAATATGCAAAAAGAAAAAAATATAGCGTTAAACACTAACAATGAATATTTCGTAAATCTGCTGTTTTATAATCTAAAATATAGAGTTTATACACAAAAATCATTAGAACTCATGATCGAAGGTTATTTTCTTGGATGTGATTCGTCTAGCCAGAATGCCGGAGGCAGATGAGATGATAAAACAATGATGTATCTTTTGCAGCGAAGAGAGAGCTAAAGCCCTCTCTTTTCCCATTGTCCCAAAATTGTTTTTTATAAAGAACACCCAAACTCCCCAAATTCTTCCATATTATTGGCGTCCCGAAAGAGGGAAGCGGCCGCGCTCCCTTTCAAAGGACGATCCCTCATGTTCTGTACTCCTGATCCGGGCGGGACGCAGAATCCTGCCCGGGCATAAAAGGACCGCCAGCCCCAAAATTGTTCTTTATAAAAAAACGCTAGGAATCAGGTGTTCGGTATGATATAATGTAATCAAGGAAAGGGAAAGAGAGACCCTTCCACCGATGCCCGTCCCCAAGAGCGCAGGCGTCGAAAAAGAAAAAACTCAATTTAGGAAGGTTCTTCACAGGAGGGAGTCTTTTGGAGGATCAGAACAAAAAATTTTAGAACATCGCCCAAAGAATGGGCGGAAAGGAGTGGGCAATATGAAGAGTAAAATGACGACGATCAAGAAAATGGCAATGGCAGCGATGATGCTGCTCGTAATGGTGCTGACGTTCGTGTATGTTGGCGGGACGGCAGAAGCGTATGAGATCGGACTTGGTAAGATCAGCGGAAAGATCAAATGGCGTTCTTCGTATAATTATACCAAAACGCATCATGGGACTTATGGTCAATATATTGGCCAGGAAATTGATCTAGTGAACCTTGCAAGGAGCGGCCTTAACCTGGATGCAAAATGTAAGACACAAGCTGGTATCGAAAAGATCAGTTACAGGATACTTAAAGGAAAAAAGAGAGCGAAATTCATCCCTAAGCCGCTTTATACCGGAACGAATGGAAATTTAAGAGTCGTAGGCAAATGTTACGATCTCTATTTCAAGAAACCGGGGAAAGTGCAGATCGGCTTATATGTTAAATATAAAGGAAAGAAAGGGATCCAGATCCACAAGGTGACATTCAATGTGAGCAAGCCGCCTACAAGCAAGACTCTGACCATGACAGATGGAACAAGTAAGAAGTTCTATGTGGGACCTTATTCATGTAAATTTACAAAGAGTGGAATCGTGGAATTGAGCGATGCGGATCCAATTACCGGTTATGCTACCATCAAGGCATTGAAACCTGGCACCACGTACCTGAAAGTCGTTGTTAAGAATAACGATACACATAAAACGGTCTACAGCATCAAAAAGAAGATCGTCGTGAAAGAGCCGACCACTTGGAAGAAGGGCGGGTATCTGGCAAATAGAGTTGGAGAGAAAATCAATAACATAGAAATTTATGTTTATGAAGAAGCATGGAATGTGCATTACTATATTGGAGGAACGACTGCTCCTATCGTAAGCGTTAAAACAGATAAACCTAATTATAAAGTTAAGGAAATCAACAGACATGATTTTATAATTAAAGCGGATCCTAGAAAAGGCGATGGTTCATTTACGGTTACAGTAGAGCTTGCTAATGGAGAAACATTAACATGCACCAATAAGGTATTTGATTCTTTTGATGATTATTGTAATTACGGGCGTTAGCTTGAAAAATAATATCACCATTGTTATATGTGGAAATTCAAAAAGGAGAGCTTCGGCTCTCTTTTTTTATTGCTAAAAGTAGGCTGAATTCTGTGATTTTTACATATTTCACAAAAACAACAAGAAAAATAAAGGAAAAAATAGTAAAACTGTTTTTGGGGATTATGATATAATAATTGATAATTGCGGATTATCAGTTA
>CADBUD010000378.1 GCA_902797785.1 uncultured Lachnospiraceae bacterium | reverse complement strand
GAAAAAAAGGTACAGATTCGCGGAACCAGAGAAGTGACGGATCTGATCAAGGCAGGAACGATGGGAGAAGAGTCCGTGGAAACGGAGACCATAGAGGAGAGCGAGTTCAAAGAATACTTAGATCTGACGGTCTCAGTAAAGCTCGTATCTGATGTCAAAGAAGCCATAGATCATATCAATCGGTTCGGCTCCCATCATACGGATGCTATCATTACGGAGAATGATGAGACAGCAGAGCTCTTTATGCAGATGACAGATTCCGCAGGAGTCTATAGGAACTGTTCTACCCGGTTCGCTGACGGCTTCCGCTATGGATTTGGGGCAGAGGTCGGAATCAGCACAGGAAAAATTCATGCCAGAGGACCGGTGGGTCTGGAAGGCCTGGTGACCTATAAATATCGTCTGGTCGGAGAAGGTCATATCGTGGATGATTATACCTCCGGCAGGAAAGAATTTCATTTTGTAACGAAATAGGCAGGAAGGATGGAAGCAAGGTTATATCAAAAATTATGGGAATATTCCCAATCTGGCAGCTATCCCTTCCATATGCCGGGACATAAGAGAAATCATCTGCCTGGAATTAAGCTCCCTTATGAGCTGGACATTACAGAAATTCATGGTTTTGATGATCTCCACCATGCGCAGGGAATCCTCAAGGAATCGATGGAATGGGCAGCGAAGGAGTATAAAAGCGCAGCGACCTGGTATCTTGTGAATGGAAGCACCTGTGGAAATCTGGCGGCAGTTCATGCAGCGGTGGAGCCAGGCATTTCTTTGGGACGTGAGGTTCTTTTAGAGCAGGGCAAACCGTATGTTCTGGCTGCGGAAAACTGTCATAAATCCGTCTTTCATGCCCTCGAATTAAAAAATGTTCCGGCAAGGATTCTTCCGGTTCGTCAGGAAGAAGGCAGGGAGTGGAAGCAGGACATCCTGCCGGAAGTCGTGGAACAGGCTCTGAGTACAGTGGATTGTGCTAATGTCCGGGCACTGGTTCTGACGTCTCCGACCTATGAAGGATATGTTTCAAGAATTTGGGAAATCTCACAAATATGCCATAAAAGGAATTGTATTTGCATCGTTGACGAGGCGCATGGGGCACATTTTCCATACCATGAGCGTTTTCCCAAGAGCGCGCTGTATGAAGGGGCAGACCTTGTGGTTCAAAGTCTTCACAAGACCCTTCCCTCCCTGACCCAGACAGCGCTGCTCCATCTCTCCAAAGAGGGAGAGCAAAGATTTCCGGGGCTGAGAGAGGCGATAGAAAAATATCTGCGGATTTTTCAGAGCAGCTCGCCCTCCTATCTGCTTCTGGCATCAATCGAGGAATGCCTTCATTTTATGAAAGAAAAGAAAGAGGAACTGATGCCGCCATATATCGAACGGATGGATCGATTCTATGAAAAAATGCAAGGCTTGACCCACTTGTTTGTCCTTCCACCGGAAAAGAACAGGGATCTTTCCAAGGTCATCATCTGTACCGGGGAACAGGGATCCGGTCCTCTGTTGAAGGAGCTGCTCCGGATCCGCTGCGGATTGGAGATGGAACTGTGCGGAAGACACTATGTTCTGGCAATGACAAGCTGCATGGACACAGAGGACGGACTGAATCGGCTGGCAGATGCCCTGCTGGAGCTGGATTCCTTCTTTAAGGCGTCATCTAAGAAGGCGGAACCGGAGAAAACAAAGGCTCGAACGGGGACACTGGATGTTCTGGTGGGACAAAAGGCAAAAGAAAATATTTACATCTATCCACCGGGAATCCCCATAATACGCCGGGGAGAACCAATCACCGAAGAAGCCAAAAAGGAGATGGAAGCCTATCTGGAAGCCGGTATCCACCTTTATGGAATTGATATTCCGTAAAATTGCACAAAAATTAGAATTAAAAATAAAATAATAACAGTTAAAATGTCAAAAAATCAAAAAAACAGAAGGAATTCGAAAAAAAGCCTTGTAAAATATTCAAAGAATAGATAAAATCATTGTATAAGAAAAAATACAATATGATTCACAGTAATCAAATCCAAATCGAGGAGGGAAAATTATGTTTAGAGAAATGGATCGATGGCGTGGAGGTACGATCGTCAGTGCATCTGCCTACAATCTGGTCATTGGCGGTATCACCTTGTATGGACTCATCATGAATGCAGTAATCTGCTACTGCTTTCAGGACTATTTTTTGAATTTAGATTTTTTGAAGGTATTCATAGGATATGTGGTATCCTGTTTCGCCGGGATTTTTATTGTAAATAAGGCGAAAAGTCCGGTCGTTGCCTTTATCGGGTATAATTTGATCGTACTGCCGGTCGGGATGCTGGTCAGCATTATTGTGGCGTCGTTTTCTACGACGGTTGTGTTTAAAGCAGTTTTAGCTACTGCTTTGGTTACAATGTTGATGATCATTATTTCTTCCATCTATCCAGAAATATTCTATGGACTGGGAAAG
>CADBUD010000377.1 GCA_902797785.1 uncultured Lachnospiraceae bacterium | reverse complement strand
TGCGTGGACAAGCTCGCTTGTCCCTCCAAATCTTCGTGCAAAGTGCACATGCGATTTCATCGCATGGCACTTTTGACCCCAACATCAATCTATTTTTCTATCATATCAAATTCACTTTTCAATGTCAATGCAGGTTTTCTTCTTTATGATTTTTGATTACCTCCACAAACCGCTTTCCATAGCGTTCCTTCTTATTCTTTCCCACGCCGCTGACCATTCCAAAATCGGCCAGATTCTTCGGGCGTTTGATACACATGTCCACTAATGCTTTATCCGCAAAGACAATAAATGGCGCGACCTGTTCCTCTGCCGCAATTTTTCTGCGGAGCACGCGGAGCTCTTCGAACAATGCCAGACCGTCTGCTGACAGATCCGAGGTCTTCTTTGCCGCTGTCCGTTCTTTTTTTCCGGTCTTGATCTCACTTTTAATATAAATCCGGAAGGATTCCTCTTTTAACCGTCCATATTCTGCCCCCAGTCTCAAGACCGGATAGCGGTCCTCTGTCCGGATCAGCAGATCCTCATTGACCAGAGTATCGATTACTTCCCGCAGCGTACTCTCCGCGACCTCTGACAGCACGCCATAAGAGCGCAGCTCCTCAAATCCATTGCTCCGGATCCGGGCATTCTTTTTCCCCCGAAGAACATCTAGAACCACATTAATGCCAAAGTGCCCCCGCAATTCATAAACAGCATTGATAATCTGCTTAGAAATCTCTGTGACATCGGTTTTTTCATAATCTGTCAGACAATTGCTGCAATTTTCGCATTCCTTTTCTGTTGTTTCCCCAAAATACTCAAGAATATAATTTCTCAGACAGTCCTTTGTCGTACAATAGGACGTCATGGCTTTCAACCGGTAAAAATCTCTCTTCCGGAGTTCTTCCTCTTCCTCCCTTGTCAGTTCCTTTTTGGACTCCTTGTGTTCAATCAGATACCGGTTCGTGACCACATCCTTCGGCGAGTAAAAAATCATACATTCCGACGGTTCCCCATCCCGTCCGGCACGGCCTGCCTCCTGATAGTAGTTCTCCATGCACTGCGGCATATTATAATGCAGAACATAGCGCACGTTGGATTTATCAATTCCCATGCCAAATGCGTTGGTCGCTACCATAATATCAATATTATCGTAGATAAAATCCTCCTGATTTTTTGCGCGCTCCTCTGTCTCCATTCCGGCATGATAACGTCCTGCCAGAAAACCTTCCTTGCTTAAGAGCTCATAAACTTCATCCACACTGTTTCTTGTAGAACAATAAATGATTCCGCACTGATTTCTATGCTCCTCTACATAAGAGAGCATTTCCTGATTTTTCTTTTTGACATGCCTGACCGCAAAATAAAGATTCTCCCGGTCAAACCCTGTAATGCGCACCCATGCATTCTGCAGCTTTAATATCTCTTCAATATCCTTTTTTACTGCTTCTGTCGCCGTCGCCGTAAATGCACATACCACAGGACGGCGGGCAAGTCGATCGATAAAGGGAGCAATCTGTAAATAACCGGGGCGAAAATCCTGCCCCCATTGAGAAATACAGTGCGCCTCATCTACCGCAACCAGCGATATTTCCGCCTGATGAACGAAATCTAAAAACAGTCCGGTATCTAACCTCTCCGGCGCAACATAAATGATTTTGTATCTGCCCTCCTTGGCATACTGCAGGGCACTATAGATCTGACGTTCTGTTAAAGAGCTATTGATATAAGCGGCATGAACCCCGGCCTGATTGAGCGCATAGACCTGATCCTTCATCAAAGAGATCAGTGGTGAAATGACAATTGTGATTCCCGGAAGCATCAATGCCGGCACCTGGTAGCAAATCGATTTTCCCGCTCCGGTCGGCATAATTCCCAGGACATCCCTACCTTCTAAAATCTTATCAATTAGCTGGCTCTGTCCTCCCCGGAAATCATCATATCCAAAATAGTGTTTTAAGACTTCGTGTTTCTTCAATTTTTTTCCCCTTCTGTATGTATTTTGTTGTGAACAAAGCAGCAAGCTGTTTCGTTCATGAGCATATCCCCACCAGCAAAAATGCTTCTTTTTTACTAACAGGATAAAATGATACAAATAAAAGACTGCATGGATTTTATACCACTGGAAAAGAAATATGTCAAGAAAAAATCCTTGCGGGACAGTGGGTGTGAATAGTAACGACACTTGCACAAATCTCGGCTCTGCGATATAATATGAAAAGGAAGCATATTTCTTTGTTCCTGCTCGTGACATTTAAACACTGCCGCCCCCAGAAAGGAGATTCTATGAAAACAATTTTTAAACCTACCAAAACATATGGGATGCTTTTTATGCTTTGCCTAATTCTGACAGCCATCCCATTCATCAAAACAAATGCCGCCGGAACTGTAGAGGTGTATGTCCTTACCTCCACAGAACAAAAGGAATCTGATCTCAAGACCACCTATTCCTACAATAGTAAAGGGCTCCTTAGCAAGTCCGTCAGTTCAAGCGGTACGAACACAACGAACAAATACACCTACAAAAACGGTCTTCTGACCAAATCTTCTTCAAAAAATAATTATTCCACAGAAAAAGTGACCTTTTCCTATGACAAAAAGAAACGTCTGGTTCAAGAAAACAGAGTCTATGTTTCCGGAAATGATGTTTTCAAAACGAAGGAGGTCTATTTCTATAACAAAAAGAATCAGATCATAAAATCAAACTATGAAGAGGACGGTCCGGAAGCCCTGGCAGGAGTTACCGTATTTTCTTTTTCCTATGATAAAAAAGGACATCTGGCCAAATCCAAATCCAAATACGGAATCAGCAAATATTCCTACGACGCAAAAGGATTTTTGAAGAAAGTAACCTACGGTTCCTCTGCCACCACCCTCAAAAACACCTACAAAAATGGTCTTTTGATTCGCAGAGTACAGTCAAATAAGGACGAAGATTATTCCGCAAAGGTCAATTTTCTCTATCAATATAAAAAAATCAAGGTTCCAAAATCCTATGTGTCCCTGGTCAAAGAGCAGCAGAACAACATTTTGGACTTGTCCGTCGGAGGACACAGCTTTACCTTATAAAAAACCCGTTCCTAAAACGGAACGGGTCGGCAGCAGTTTATCTGTCAGATACCAGTGATAGCGCACGAACTTACTTCGTGCGCTTTGCTCTGATTGTAGGGCAGTAAAGCCGTGAAATAGTAAGACGTACTTCTTATAACAACTCCTCCACAGCTTCCTCGACCTCTGATAAATCCGTCGTCGGCTCAAACCGAGCTACGACATTTCCCTCTCTGTCAATCAAAAATTTGGTGAAATTCCATTTAATATCACTGGTATGCTCAAAATCCGGGTCAATTTTTGAAATAATATCCTTTAACACCGGGGTCAGTTCATGCTCCTCATCAAACCCCTGAAATCCTTTCTGTTCTTTTAAATAGGTGTAGAGAGGACTCTCGTTTTCCCCATTGACACAGATCTTATCAAAAATCGGGAAGGTGATGCCATACTTGGAATCACAGAAGCTCACGATTTCCTCCATATCTCCAGGCGCCTGATTTCCAAACTGGTTGCATGGGAAATCCAATATCACAAAATCCTGATCCGCATACTTTTCATACATATCCTGAAGCCCGTCATACTGTGGGGTAAACCCACACTCTGTCGCGGAATTATTGATCAAAATCACCTTGCCCTCATACTCTTTCAGGCTTACGTCGTTTTCATCTGCATCTTTTACTGTAAAATCGTAAATATTCATTTTTTTCATCCTTTCATATTTTCTTTGATTTTTCGTTTATTCCGGTTTATCCTCCTGCCGCAGCAGCTTATACAACAGCTGATACAGCTGCAGCGCTTCCTCTCTGCTCAGCTTTACACACTGTGACATTTTTTCCGGAACGCAGACTGCCTGTTCTTTTAATTCTTCTCCTTTTTCCGTAATCGTCACAATCAGAATCCGCTCATCCTCTTTGGAGCGCTCTCTGGTCAGAAGCTGCTTTGATTCCATTTTTTTTAATAGTGGAGTCAACGTCCCGGAATCTAAGAACAGGCTTTCTCCTAATTCTTTTACACTAATGGTTTTCTTTTCCCACAATACCATCATGGTAATATACTGCGTATAGGTCAAGCCAATTTCATCCAAAAACGGCTTATACTGTTTTATAATTTCTCTGGAACATGCATACAGGGGAAAACAGATCTGATTTTCCAGTTTCAGCACATCATATTTATTCTCCATACCACTCACTTTTCATTCCTCTTCTTTATTGCCGATCTTCTCAGTGCTTGTCATCTTCCTGATCGACAATCTTCTTATCTTTCAATTTTCTTTCATCCTGCGGGGAAACGAATGCCTTACTATATTTTTCTGCCTTAGGCGGTCACTGTCTCGGTCTGTTTTTTTGCCTCGACATACGCCGCGCGGACTGCCTTAGCCAGCTGATCCGCACAGGAAGTCGGTCTCCTGCCGCATAAGATTCCGGACAGCTTTTCCTCGATCTGATCCACAGTCCATCCATCTACCAAAATCGGAATGGCTTTTAAATTCCCATTGCATCCTCCCTGGAACTGTACATTTCGAATCACGTCTCCATCAATATCCAGACTGATCAGCTGAGAACAGGTATTTTGAGTCTTATAATCGTAATGAATCATGCTAATGCCTCCTTTACTTTTTGTGAAACTTCTTTCATGTTTTCGGTCGGTTCAAATCTTCCAATAATATTTCCCTCACGGTCAATCAGAAATTTTGTAAAATTCCATTTGATCTTTCCATTGTTCTTATAATCCTTATCCATCTTTTTTGCTACACCTGACATCATCAAAGACATCGGTGACTTTCCAAACCCTTCAAATGTAGTGTTCTCTGTCAGCCACTGATATAAAGGAATCGCATTTTCTCCATTAACATCGATCTTGGAAAACTGTGGAAAGGTGATGCCATAGCGTCCCGTACAGAAGGAATGTATCTCCTCGTCCTCTCCCGGCGCCTGATTCCCGAACTGATTACACGGAAAATCTAAAATCTCCAGTCCATCCTTTTGACACTCCTCGTACAGATCCTGCAGTGCATCATACTGCGGAGTAAAACCACAGCCGGTCGCCGTATTAACAATCAATAACACCTTTCCCTGATAATCAGATAAGGAAACCTCTGTTCCATCCTGCGCTGTTACTTTAAAATCATATGCATTCATTTTTTATCTCCTTTTCTATTTTTCATTTTTATTTTCTGCTCATTTGTTTTTTGTGATTTAATTGTATCAAATTAAATTGTGTATGTCAAGTGTTTTTTTATCTATCTTCCTTCTGTGAATAATAACAAAAGTGTAGAAAAATCCCTATTCGTTTTTTTCTCCTACATTTATTTTAACCAACCCATTCCTTTTTTTCTTCTTTTTTTTATGCAGTATCTACAACTCTTTTTCCTCCCCCTCACATAGTATCATATAATTCTGTATAATTCTTTCCATTTTCTCCCCTTGTACCCATGATTCCGCCAAAAAGAGCAGTGGATTTTTCTTTTCCTTTGTTTTATAATAGGTTCTGATATGCATATATGAGAGCTATCCATAGGGGAATGCATATCCGTGATTTTTCAAACAGGAAATACAGTAAAAAAAAGGAGCAGATGAAAATGTTAAAACAAGAAATTACTGTAGGAAACTTTCTTAATCATTATGACAATCCATATGCCGAGCTCATCCATATTGCCTGCAAATATGACAGCAGTATTCATTTAGCATATGAGACAAAACGAATTAATGCCAAGAGCATCATGGGAATTATGTCTTTTCAAATTCCAGAGTCCTCAAATGTTGTCTTAGAAGCAGATGGTCCGGATGAGTCGGAAGCCATTCACGCAATTTCAGATTACCTGAATTGCAAAGTCGGGGTTGCCTAATGCTTTTTCATATCGCATCCCATCATTTTATATAGGATCAGAATAAAAAGAGCTGCATCTTCTGCAGCTCTTTTTTACGTTAATCGTTCAATGCAGCATTGGAATCATATCCGAAAGCGAATCCAGCCTTGCATATAAAAGTTTTTTCAGCTCTTCCTCCGGTTCAGTCTGATCCGGAATCATAATTACCCGGCAGCCCGCGCGATAGGCTGAGAGAACTCCATTCGGAGAATCCTCCACAGCAATACAGTCCTGTGGTCGCTCCCCCAGCTGCTCACATGCATAGAGATATACATCCGGAGAGGGCTTCCCTTCCTTGACCATTGTAGCTGAAATCAATTCATCAAAATACGGCAGAAGATCCAACTGCCCCAAATATCGTTTCGTCCGCTCCATGTCACTTGCGGTCGCCACTGCCGTCCGGTAATGCTTCTCCTTAAGATAGGTTAACAGTGGTACGGCTCCTGCTTTCAGTTCGATTCCATTTTTTTGGAGCGCTTCCTCCATCAGCTGTTTTCGATAAGAACGTACCATTTCATAGTCAAACTCCGATCCATACAATTTTTTAAAATGCTCGATAGCAAACGGTCTTCCCAAAGAACGAAGCTCTAATGACTGCTCATCTGTCATATGATATCCAAAATGGGCAACTGCCTGTGGCCAAATGACCCGAAAATATTTCTCCGTATCAATAATAGTTCCATCCATATCAAAAATTATTGTTTTTTTCATGGTAGTTTCTCCTCATTTTTCCATCCATTGTTTCAATTTTTCAAGCCTTTTCTCGGTATCCTCTATCCCCAGCTGATATTGGGAACGAATCATCGCTTCATCCTTTTCCATCCGTGAAACATTCAACGCTACACTGGGCCGGAGCACAAAGACCTCATCTCTTTTTTCCAGTTCTTTGATATAATGTAAGGTCTTGTTGTATTTGATGTGACGTCTGGCTGCCATTTTTACATATTCCGGATATCTGCGGTATTTGGCTGCCATCAGCGGAATCGTGCGGTCCTGCTCTTTTTGGTACCCCTCCGGTCGTGTCAGCACCACAATATTTTTCCGATATCCCATCCGCCGAAATTCACGAACCGGAATACTGTCTGCCGTTCCCCCATCTAATAGCTTTTTTCCCTTGATTTCGACCACATTGGAGACCAACGGAAGAGAAGCACTGGCGCGGATCATATCCAAAAAGAGCTTTTCTGCCCTTTGCTTTTCTTTCTCTTCAAAAGGAACTCCCCTGCACTCACATTCTCTCTTTGTTTCAAAATAGTCCTGCTTCAAATCCAGATAAACTGCCTTTCCGGTCTCCAGATCTGTGGCTCCCGCGTACATTCTGATCGGCGACTGAAAAAACGCTTCGAAGTCAAACGGATCTAATTCATACGGAATATCATGATAGCTGAGCTTTTCCCCCACTACATTTCCTGTCAGCAAAAGGGAACGAAAGCTCATAAATCTCCAATCCCGGCTGTAGCCTGCCGTATAGCGGATGCTCCTGCCTCGCTGACCCGAAACATATCCTGCGCCATGACAAGCTCCTGCAGATACTCCGATCACCCCATCCGTCCAAATCTTATGTTTCATCAAAACGTCTAATACACCTGCCGTATAGATTCCTCTCATTCCGCCGCCTTCTAATACTAATCCTGTTTTCATTCAGGTTCTCACCTCTTCCATTTTTTCATACCATCCTATTTTACCTAATTTAAGACGGCTTGGCAATCATTTTTCTGTATCCCCCTGCTTCACTTTCTTACTTTCCTCTTCATGACGCCTTTACTGCGTCATAATGGTAAATATGAAAGATTTTGTAAAGAAAATATCGCTTTCAGCGACCAAAATCCGGCACGACTCATGAAAAAACGGCAGACCATTTCGTTCATGAGTATATTTTTGATACTTTACAGTTTTTAAAAATCTGATTATACTATTAATGATTGTTCCGCCAAAGGCAATTCAACGGATCATTCCACGCTTGAAAATACCTTGCGGGATATCGGCTGTGAATAGTAACGCGCCACATCCTAATAAAAATAAAAAGGAGTTGATTTTTTGAACCTCATTGATCTGCATGTCCATTCTACCAAATCCGATGGAACTCTGACCCCAAAGGAGCTTGTACTTTTAGCTCAAAAAAATCATCTTACCGCCTTTGCCCTGACGGATCATGACACAACAGATGGCGTAGACGAAGCCCTTTCCGCCGGAAAAGAACTGGGAATCGAAGTCGTTCCGGGAATTGAGCTTTCTACGACCTATCGCAACCATGACATTCATATTTTGGGCTACTATCCCGACTACTGTGAAGAATCCTTTTGCGTGGAATTAGCAAAATTTCGGGAAAGCCGGGAAAAACGAAATCAAAAAATGGTGGAAAAATTAAATGCCTTTGGTTTTTCTCTCTCTCTGGAAGAAATCAAGGCAGAGGCCGGAGACGCCGTCATTACAAGAGCGCACTTTGCCCGTGTCATGAAGCAGCACGGATATATTTCTTCTATTTCCGATGCATTTTCAAAATATATTGGAAACGGATGCCCTTGTTTTGTCCCTCGCAGTCGTCTTTCCCCTATGGATGCTGTCCTCTTTCTGAAAAAACACCATGCCATCCCTGTTCTGGCACACCCTTTACTATACTCCCTTTCCGAACAAGAGCTGGAAACGCTCGTAGACTTGTTAAAGGAGCATGGCCTGATTGGAATTGAGGCAATCTATTCCCGAAATACCGGATTTGATGAAGGAAATATGCGGCGGCTCGCCAGAAAAAAAGAGCTTTTAATCACTGGAGGCTCTGATTTTCATGGCGCTAACAAACCCGATCTTTCCCTTGGAAGTGGGGTCGGAAATCTAAAAATTCCTTATGAACTGCTGGAACAGCTGAAAAAAACGTTAGACTGTGAATAGGTAACAGTTCACCCTTTCGGCTTCTCTGTTACAAAATGCACAGAGATGATGCATTCTGCATCACCTCGCGCCCATTGCCTCGGATTT
>CADBUD010000376.1 GCA_902797785.1 uncultured Lachnospiraceae bacterium | reverse complement strand
TACCTGTCAGATACAATGATTTTTAAAAAATTTCTGTATTTTTCCATAGGTGAGTTTGAAAATTATCATGATTTTTCGTTCTATATCTGTTAGTCTTTTGAAAAGAAAAAAAGTCTCACATGAATTTTACCATTTTGTTCATGAGTTGTACCGGATTTTAGTCGGATGAAGGATGAACAGAGAAGGGTGAAAAGAATGATCTTAAGAATCGGTATATTCATATTTGCTGGATTGAAACGACACCTTCAGACAAAAAAACCTGATATGAAGATTTTAATATCATAAAAAGCAACGGTATGAAATCTTCATATCAGGTATATTTTTGGAGGATGGAAGAACCGGGACTTCCAGTGAAAAGTAAATCTTATTTCACTTTAATCTTTACAGCTTTTCCATAACCGGTATAGACTTTCTTTCCATTCACGGTCTTGAATGCCCGTACTTTGTAGTAATAGGTTCCTTTCTTTACGGATTTGAATACTTTTTTGACTTTCTTTGCGCCTTTCAGAACAGCAGCTTTCTTATATCCTTTTGATTTTTTATTTGAACGATAAATCTCATATCCATTTGCACCTGCTGTCTTTTTAAAGGAAACGGTGACTTTTTTCTTCTTTGCTGTGACTTTTACTTTTGCCGGTGTTTTTAATACTGTGGCAGAAGCAATTGTACTGCTGGCTGTCTTGTTTCCATTTACAGCAGTTACTTTATAGTATGCGGTCTTTCCTAATGCAGCGTTCTTATCTAAGTAGGATGTTGTCTTTACGGTACCAAGTTTTGTATAAGTACCGGTCTTGCTGTAGGAACGGGATACGATGTAGGATACTGCGCCTTTTGCAGCGGACCAGCTGATCTGTACTTTTTTTGCTCCCTTCCAGGCAGCTTTGACATTTGCCGGAGCGCTCTGCTCATTGATGGTATCGCCGGAAGCTTTTACTAATGCATTCTGTGCGTTTTTCAATGCGTCAGCTGCGGCGTCTACTTCTGTCTGTATGGCGTCTGCCTTTTCATTTACTTTCTTTGCGGCAGCAAGGGCATCAGAGAAAGCTTTCCAGCTGTCTGTGGTGTAATCTTTTTCCGACAGGGCTTCTGCAGATTGGATGGCAGCAGCTAAAGCGGTCTTGTCTGTGGCAGGTGTCGGAGTGGAGGATTCATCGCTGACTTTCCAGCGAAGAACGCCGTTTGCAGCGCCGCCGGATAATACCGTGAGTACCATTTTTACTGCAGTCGTCTTGATCGGTGTGATTTTGATGGTGTTATAAGCATCGGTCTTGATGACATCTTCGTATTTGGAGAGCATTTCTGCTTCCTTCCAAGCACCATTTTCATCGATGTAAAGGAATTTGATGCTGGCTGGGATTCTTGTACCGCCGCCGTCATCATACCAGTAGATCTGGAAGGTGTCCATGGTGACTTCGGTATCCCACTCATACTGTACGTAGTGTTCGGAACCCTCAGTCTGAGACCAGTTGCCCCATCCTTTTCCTGTGCCGGCTGCGGACTGTGTTGGCTCCCAATCGGTCATGATACCATCAAGATTTTCCCAGCTGGAGGTATAATCGGAGGATACGGCCGCCGTATATTCTAAGTGTGCCGGATCCGGTGTCGGAGGGTTGATCAGGCGGAAGCTTCCTTCGACGACAAGGTCGCTGGAAACATTTTTTACCGTATAGGTATTATCAGCGCCAATTTCGACTTTTTCGCCGTTGATGGTCAAAAGCTTTACCATGTAGCCATCATTTGGAGCTGCTGTGATGACCAATTCCGTTCCTTCTTTTACCATATCTGCACTGATGGTGAGGGAACCAAATTTTGGGGTTGTGTTTGTAACAGATGCTTCGTACCACTTGCTTCCATCGTCATTGGCTGTTAATACTTTAAAGTATGCGTCGTAGGCTTTTGTCGCATATTCCGGGGAGAACATTGGAGCAAAGTTATATCCGTTCGCAGTCAGGGTCGGGAACCCGGTGGTTTCGTTTTTGGAAACCTTGATGGAATCGGAGAGGTTGCTGGATAATACTAAGGTCTTCCAGTCGGTGCTGTCGATCTGTGCTGCCATGACGTATGGTCCATACATTACGCTGGCGACTTCAGAGGTGCCGATTTTGTCCGGGGTCTTGTCTAAATGGAGTGTCCAAGGCATCTGGATTTCGATAACATCTCCAGATGTTACATTCTTTAATTCTACATAGGTGCTGATTTCCGGATTTTCAATGACAGTTTCGTTATTTAATTTTACGGTAAATCCATTGGTCGCCCAATATGGAACACGGAGCTTCATGTTGAAGGCCTGTGCTGTCTTTCCCTCCAGAGTACTTACGGTAAGTTTGGTGTTTTCGGATGGGAAGGCCATTTCCTGTGTTACTTTTACGCCTTTTTCTTCCCAGGTGAGGGTGGTCGGCATATAAAGACTTACATATAAGGTATCGTCTGTTTTTTCGTAAGCTGCTTCCTGATATTTTACGTGGTTCTCCATACCGGTTCCATGGCAGCAGGTAAAGGAGTTGTAATCATCACCAAAGTCTCTGGTGGAACCAGGACCGATCGGAAGCATATAGGTCGTACCATTGTGAAGGCTTGCTGTTACGTTCGGGGTCTGGGAGGCGAGAATCTGGTTGTAGAGAGTTCTCTCATAGTAGTCCATGTATTCCGCGTCATCCGGGTTGTATTTGTTCAGCATTTTTGTGAGCTTTAACATGTTGTAAGCGGCACAGGTCTCACAGTTGGTCGTTCCTGCGATATTTGCTGCCTGTTTATACGCTTCTGTGAATTTTTCACCGGTACCGACTCCACCGATGGAGTATGCATAACGGGAAACGGTCATTCTCCAGAAGTTTTCTGCAATATCATAGTAGTAGATTTCCGGGGAACCTTTCTTTACTGTTGCATTGTACATTTCGATGGCACCGATGATCTGAGGAATGTGCTGATTTGCATGATGTCCCGCGATGTCATCTACGTTGTTGGAAAGGTAGTTAAAGAAATCTGTGTTATCAAATAATTTTGCTGCGTTTAAGAATTTCTCATTGCCGGTATAGAGATAGAGCTTTGCGAGTGATTCATTGAATCCACCGAATTCTCCGGCAATGTACATGGCCCACATGGTGGACAGCTGGTTCGCGGTGCAGGCGCTTAACCGGGTGTAGACCCAGGAGCCGAGAGCTTCTGCAGCTTCTAAGGCTTCTGTATTTCCTGTATAGTAATAAGCGTCTAATAAGCCGGCAATCAGCTTGTGCAGGGTATAATATGGTGCCCAGATCTGTGCATATGGAGTGTATTTCTCCAATAGCGCGAACTGGTCTGGAGAATATGCGCTTAAGAAGCCTTCGCCCCATTCTGCAGGGTTGGTGCTCCATACCTTCTGGTCGGTTCCTTTGGAAGTAAATGCGGTCGTATTTCCGGAACTCATTTTTTGAAGAGTACGGAGCTCGCTTACCATCTCATCTAATTTAGTCTTTAATTCACTGTCGCCTGTGGAGGCATAAGCAAGAGCTAAGGCTGACATATAATGTCCGGTGGAATGACCGCGGAGAAGTCCGCTTGGCTCGTCCCATCCTCCAAGTGGCTGTACGTTTTTGATTTTGTCAGTCTGTCCAAAGGTGTTATAGAAGTTGTAAAGCATACGTTTGTTGTCGAGCAATTTCAGGTAGACTAAATCGCGGGCTCTGTTCTGTGTCAGGATAGAATCTCCATCCAGTGAGATATCGGAGAGGTCGAATTCCTTAGATACCGCATATTTTGCTACTTCCTGCTGGTCAACAACGGTTACGTTTGCTGTGATTTTTGTGGTCTCACCTACGATGCTTCCTTCTACCGTAAATTTGCCGGCTGAAGTGTATTGGCTTGCTTCGATTTTATTTGGCCAGATGGTCTTTAATTTGTTGTAGCTGCCATCGGAATAGGTGACTTTTACAAAATTTGGAAGGGACGGACTGTGTCCTTTGATCGTTGTTACGTTGATATCATCTACTTTGGAAATGGATGCAGCTTCCCGATAAGCAAGAACGGTTGCATCGATTTCTTTGGTTGCTTTTTTGGAACCAAAGGAGATGGTCGCAGTCAGTTTGCCACTGATATTTTCAGAGCCGACCTCCGGACGGGTCACTTTTGCTGTGCCGTCTTCGATTTTGATTGCGCTGTTCGCGCTGGTCCATGTAATCGTAGAGCCCCATTCGCCTGTTAATGGAAGGGTGATATCGCCCATGATAGAGGAAAGATCGCCGACAGCTTTTACGGCTGCTTCTGCATCATGGTTTACGATCTGTTCATCTGTGTATTCTGAAATAACAACGACATCGAAGTCCTTTGTATCGGATGCTTCGTTATATGTGATGGTCGCGGTCAGTTTGCCGACAGCATTTTCTGCGCCCTGTGCCGGACGTGTGACCTTTGCTGTGCCATCTTCAATCTGAATGGCTGGATTTGTGCTGCTCCAGGTAATCGTAGATTCATTGACTCCTTTGGTCGGGAGGGCAAAATCAGAAGTAATGGCAGAGGTGTCGCCAAGGCTTAATTCTGCTTTATCTCCGGCTACGATACCGGCGTCGTCTACGGTGTACATTGCTGCGACTTCTTCTGCGGAGAGTGCTTTGTCAAAGATTTTGACTTCTGCGAACTGACCTTCGGTAGGATTATCATTGAACTGACCTTTTCCGATGTAGTTTCCAACGGTAGCGCCGAGGTCGCTGACTTTGATGCCTGTGTCTTTGGTGCCGATCAGAGTACCGTTTTCATAGAGGGACATGGTCGAACCGTCCATTACTACAGTAGTCAAGACCCAACGGTTCTTAGAGATGTTCGTTCCTTTCTGGACACCGGTTTCTTTGCTCCATCCGCCAGTCGTGATGGCTGCGGCATATCCTATGAAGCCTTCGTTTCCACCGTCAGACAATAGATACATATAACTGGTCGTGTCATTACCGAAATCCCAGATTCTCTGATATCCATTATCGGTGGAAAGATTTACCCACATGCTGATGGTGACAGCATCATGGCCATTTAAGATGCCGTCCGGAAGTTTTAGATATGGACCGGAGTCTCCACCGGTCAATTTTAATGCTTTTACGGTGTTTCCATAGATGTTTACGTTAGAAATGCTGTAGGTTCCTTCGACACTTCCGCCGCTGTTGCTTTTTAGCTCACCGGCGTTCATGTGTCCGGAGACATCATTGATTTGTGTGGCGAAGCTGTTTTGCAGATCGAAATCATAGTACAAAAGCAGATCGTCCTTTTGGGCTGCCTGAACAGAGGCAATGCCATTCGGGAAGGTTCCCGTCAGGACCATTGCCAGTGTCAGGACAAAAGCCAGAGTTTGTTTGAGTACGTTGTACTGTTTCATAGCTTGTCCTCCTTAAAATATTTGTATTAAAAAACATGATCACAGTATATGTTATAATATCTGCATCTTTTTTAGAATAGAAATATTTTAGGATAGCTTTATTATTTTAAACTGTGGAGGACGGATAAATTTACAGCTCTAAATCAGTAAGAATCTTTTTTAATAGTTCAGCTGATTCCTGAAGATTTTTGATTTCTTCTTCGTTCAGCCGAATCGGGACTTTGGTTTCAATTCCGTCTTTTCCGACAATACATGGCATACTTAAGACAACACCGTCAATGCCATATTCCCCGCGCATTTTTGTGGAGACCGGAAGGATGGATTTTTCATCACGTACCACCGCTTCACAGAGCCGGCGGACAGCCATGGCCACGCCAAAATATGTGGCTCGTTTTCGCTTGATGATTTCATAGGCGCTGTTCTTTACTTTTTCCGCGATTTCTTTTGTTGCTTTTTCGTGCTCAAAGAAGCCTCTCATTTCACAGAAATCGCTTAGTGGGATTCCGGAAACATTGGCACTGCTCCATGCCGCAATTTCGCTGTCTCCGTGTTCACCGATGATAAAGGCGTGAACGCTCTTGCTGTCTACGCCAAGATGCTCGCCCAGCTGGCGTTTGAGCCTTGCGGTATCTAAGACAGTCCCGGAACCGATGACCTTATATTCCGGCAGACCAGAGATCTTCTGTGCAACGTGGGTCAGGATATCTACCGGATTGGCAACAATCAGCAGGATTCCATCGAATTTGTTTTTCATGATTTCCGGGATGATCTGTTTAAAGATAGCGACATTTTTGTTGACCAGATCCAACCGGGTCTCTCCCGGCTTTTGATTGGCTCCTGCGGTCACGATGACGATTCCGGCATCTCTGACCTCTTCATATCCTCCGGCACGGATTTTCATTTCTTTTCCAAAGGGAATGCCGTGACTGATGTCCATGGCTTCTCCTTCTGCTTTTTCCCTATCCGCATCAATCATGACGATTTCTGAAAAAATACCGCTCTGCATTAAACTGAAAACAGAAGCAGAGCCAACAAAACCACAGCCGACCATGACGGCTTTTCTAAAATTTGACATATGCGATCCTCCTTGTGTCATTTTTTCAAAGGTGATGTGTCCATTAGGTCATATAGTCGAAGCAGCTGCGGACAGAGGTAAAAGGACGGACTTTTTCATTTGCGACGGCAACATGCTCCGGATGTACGGCATAGCCTTTTAAGGCGTCTTCCGTTTCAAAAGAGGAATCTAATAGAACATCCGCGTTTGAGCTTTCAAGACCATCGATCTGAACTTTGATTTCGGTCAATCCGGGAATTTTTCCTGCCAGTCCCTCTAATCCTTCCTTGATGCCGGTTTTGGCAGCAGCTTTTTCCTCCGCAGAGAGTTCTTCTTTTAAGGTCCAAATAATGATATGCTTTACCATGGTATGGTTTCTCCTTTCTAAATGCCGGGATAGTTCCAGCTTATTTTAGTTGTTTTCTTTGATCGTGTTTACATAGGTATTCCAGATGCTGTCTAAGGTGTCGGTGTTTCCGAACATATCGTATAAGCTTTTTCCTAAAGCATTGCAGATGGTTTTCCAGTTATCTACAGAGGTTCGGCTGATGCCATATTCCATTTGGTCTACAAATACCCGGTAGGCCGGATGTTTTTCTCCAAAGGCGATGGCTTCTTTGCGTCTGGGCGGGATGTTCATCATCATTTCTGAAATCTGCGACATGGTATTCGAGTCGCTGCAGAAGCGAATGAAGGTTAAAGAGCCTTCGGTATTTTTGCCTTTTATCACGCCGAAATCTTCTCCGCCTACGATGACTCCGGTTGAGGTGTGAGATGGAAAAGGAATGATGCCGTATTCGATACCGGATTCTTCAATCGCAGGCAGAGCCCATGGACCGTTTTCTATCATGGCGATTTCTCCGGAAAGAAATTTCCTGGTGATATCGACCTGCGACCAATTCAAACAATCCGGGGATATGCTTTCGTCTTCGATCATGTGAAAAAACAGTTCAAAGGCTTCTTTTCCACGGGAATCTGTCATATCTGTCAGTTTGGTTCCGGTGGAAAGAATCCACGGGGTAAATTGGAATGCTGCCTGCTCTCCTTTTACGCCGCTCATGCCAAAGCCGGTGTGTTCCGAATTGGTCAGCTGTTTGGATACGGTTTGAAATTCCTCCCAGTTTCCGGGCGGTTCAACGCCGGCGTCTAAGAGCATTTGTTTGTTGTAGATGATAGCCGTATTGTTGCAGCAGAAGGGAACCCCGTAGCATTTTTCGTCATAAACGACAGAATGCCATACTTCATCATAGTACTCATCCTCATGAATCGTGTCCGGAAGCTTTGAAGTGATATCTTCCAGGATACCCAGTTTTGCGAGACCTCTCATATCCGGGTTGTCTACAAGGATGAGATCTGGTACGGAATTGGAAGTAAGTGCCATGGACAGTTCTTTGGTAAAATCTGCCATGGGAACATATTCCCATGATATATGGTAGGATGTTTGGGATTGATTGAACTGTTCCACCAGGGTGTTTAATCCCTGTTTTTGGGCATCAGTTTCAAAGTAGGACCAGAGTACGAGCTCTTCTGCCTGTTTTTTTTCGGTCTTTTCTGGAGAAGAGGTCTTACTGCAGCCGCATAATATTAATAAAAAAGCAAGGACAAGGATGCTGGATAATAGCTTTCTCATTTTTGTATTCCTTTATTCATGAAGTCTATTTAGCGGAATTCCGCTGGGGAGATTCCTGTGACTTCTTTAAAGACTTTAGTAAAGTAGTTTGAATTATTGTATCCGCACTCTTCTGCAATTTCGTAGATTTTTAAGTTGCTTCCTTTTAAGAGGCGTTTGGCATAGCTGATCCGAAATTCTTTTAAAAAGGTTGAAAAATTCATTCCCATTTCCCGTTTGAACAGGGTGCTTAAATATTCCGGAGTGATGTCCAGCATTTGAGCGGTTTCTTCCAAAGTGATTCCTTCTTTATAATGGGAACGGATAAATTCCAGGGTACGGTTGATCGTATAATTGCTGATGCCTTCTTTTTTGTTTTTGGTACAGACTTTTTCACTCATTTCCAACAGGATCCTTTTCCACTCGGAAATGGTCTTAGCCTGCAGTATCTTCTGAGGATATTCCTTTGTCCGAAGCTCACTGTAGGCGTTCTGATTGAGTTCCCTTGCTGTTTCGCTGATGCTGGTGCCAAATCTTAGGGTGGCATGGCGGAGATCATCCGGGACATAATCTTCTGCGATTAAATATGCACAGAATTTTTTTATGATATCTCCGGCACTGCCGGCATTTCCATCGCTCAAAGCAGAAATCAGCTTTTTTTCCAGCGGCATCGGATAGCGAAAATCTTTAAAGGAAAGAGAGGTAATGTCTTCTTTATGTATGATTTTGTGATATCCTATTATGGTTCCATAGCTGAGAAGCTTGATTGCCTGCAGGTAGGTCTTGTGCCACTCATCTATGGAATGACAGGACGCCATGGCCCATGGTATTTCTTTATCCTTTATGATACGTACAGAGGTTATTTTTTCCAAAAGTTTTTCCTCGAGCTTCCGGATGTCCTGTTTTGTGCTTTTGATCAACAGACTTCTGGAATGATTGATTTCGTCATAGAAGTCAATGGATTCTCCAAGATCTGCAGTCTGGCGTTTCAAGCTTCGAAATTGATATTTGATATCTTCCATTTCTTCCGGTGAGATATTTCCCAGATATCCGCAGAAAATGGTATATTGTTCCGTAGGCGCCAGAGAAAATGCGGATTCAAAGTATTTTTTGGCTTTGTTCTGCTCTTCTGTGCCGCCATAGAAATAGTACTGGAGGTACATTTCCGGATGTATGTCGGAGGAAATCTGTTTTTTTTCTATATTTTTTTCAATTTTTTTCAATGTTTTGTTGACGGAGTCGATAGAAATTGGTTTTAGGAGATAGTCTTCGACACCAAGCTGGATGGCTTCTCTGGCATATTCAAATTCGGAATATCCGCTGAGAATCACGCTATTGGTGTCTGCGCCCATTTCCTTGAGCTTGCGGAGCATCTGCAGTCCATCCATTTCATTCATACGGATATCCGTAATGACCAAATCGGGCTTGAGCTCCGGAATCAGTTGAATTCCCTCAAGTCCATTCTTACATTTTGCGATTACTGTGTGGTGAGTGTTTTCGTTGATCAGATTACTAAGGCCTTCACGAATCGTAACCTCATCCTCTACAACAACAATCTTCATATGTTTCACCTGCTTTAACTATTTATTTCTGTATCTACGGGAAGTATGATTTCTACAATGGTGCCCATCCCATCAATACTGCTGATGTGCCATTTTCCCTGATTCCCATAATATAGATGGATTCGTTCAAACACGTTGCTCAGTCCGATACGTGCTTTTGGATCCTTTTCGATTTCTGTTTTGTTATAATGCTCGACTTGTTCTTTGGACATACCGACGCCATTATCTTCCACAATAAAATGGACATGCTCCATGTCTTCAGAATAGCCGATATCAACATTGACTTTTCCATGTTCCATGTCTTTGATTCCGTGCAGAATCGCATTCTCCAGAATCGGTTGTAGGAGTAATTTGTAAAATTTTAGGGATTTTACATCCTCTTCAATATAGATTTTCACCTCAAAGGAGTTGTGGTAGCGGAGCTGATAGAGGGCAACATAGGAGTGGAGCCAGTCGCCCATCTCTTCCACGGTTACCATGGTATCGCTCTGGTTCATGCAGTATCGGAGAATCGTGCCGAGATTTCCAAGCATTCGGCTGATTTCGTATTCTTCTTTTCCAATGGCCATCCAGTTGATCGCATCCAGGGTATTATATAGAAAATGTGGATTGATCTGCGACTCTAAGGCCTTGATTTCTGCATGATTTTTCTTGTTTGAGATATCCTCGACTTCTTTGATCAGAGAGGATATCCTCTGGGTCATCTGGTTAAAATGTGTTCCGATGATTCCAAATTCATCTTTGCTGTTTATTTTTAGCTGAATATCCAGATTTCCCTGTTCGACCTGCTTTAGGCCGTGAACCAGATTGGTGACCTGCTGTACAAAATACCGGCTGATAAAGGTGATAAAAAACAAGCTGACCAGCAGGTCACAGATGATAGCAATTGTATAGATGTTTTTAATATGAATGGCATCATGCATCATAAGGTTTTTGTCATAAACATTATGAAAGATCCATCCTGTTTTTTCATCCGTATCCAAAATGCTGCCAACGGGTTTTCTATTAAAGATTCCTGTTGATTTTACGAATTTTTTTGAGTTGGAAAATTCATCCAGGTTCTTTTTTATATATTCTTTCTGTGGATAGGATATAATGGTTCCATCGCTGTCTGTAATGAAGGTCAGTCCGTTGTCATCATAGAATTTTGGCTCTTTATTACATAGATTTTCCAAAACATTTTCGTCGATGCTGATGATTGCGGTTGCAATAGCCCCTTTGTCCAGATTTTCGGTATTGTACAATTTTTTTCCCAAATAGAACAAAGCAGTTTCGGTGTCTTTTTCTTTTAGAAGCTGGGTTGGTATGAGTACAACATTGGTGCTATGTTCTGTTTCTTTGTAGGGTTCAATGTCTCTTAGGTCGCGGTAATCGCGCCAGAGATTGTCAATGGAGGAACCGGTCTGATTGTCATAGGTAACATGGTCGCCGTTTTTTAG
>CADBUD010000375.1 GCA_902797785.1 uncultured Lachnospiraceae bacterium | reverse complement strand
GGTCGTATTTGGCGCACTGCTACCCCGGATTTTCAAGCAAAATGCGCTTGAAAATACCTTGCGGGATAACGGCTGTGAATAGTAACGCTATTACAGCAGCCTCCCAAAATTCCAAAAAAGAAATGGAATCGAACAATGAAAAAACAAGAATATAGAAAAGCAGCCTATGATATGATCTACCTGGTCTCCTGTGCCATCGATCATATTCCCCCATCCCAAAAAAGAATAAAAAACCTCCGTCTCCATGACCTGTTCGAGGTATGTGAACAGCATAATCTGACTGCGATCACTGCCTATGCATTAGAAGAAGCCGGAAGAAAAGATGCGTCTTTTTCTATGGCAAAGGCTCGGGAAATCCGCCGCGAAATATTATTTACCACAGAACGGGAGCAGATTCTTTCACGCATGGAGCAGGAACATTTATGGTATCTTCCCCTAAAGGGGATCATTCTAAAAGAATATTATCCCAAGCTTGGCATGCGTCAAATGTGTGACAATGATATCCTAATTTCTCCTTCTCACAGAAAAGCCGTGAACCAGATCATGTTAGAGCGGGGATATGATTTTGAACATTACAGCGGTGGTCATGACGACTGCTACAAAAAACCTCCAATTTATAATTTCGAAATGCACTTTTCTCTTTTTGACCAGATAGATTCTCCAGAATTATTTCAGTATTATTCGAATATCAAAAAGCAGCTCATAAAAGAAAATGAAAAAAACTACGCCCTCCGCTTCCGGGACGAGGATTTTTATCTCTATATGATCTGCCATGAGTATAAGCACTTCCGACACAGTGGAACCGGCGTGAGATCTTTGCTGGATACTTATATTTATTTGAAACAAAAGGAAGAATCCCTGAATTGGGACGAACTGGATCAGAAGACCAAACAGCTCTCACTATATGAATACGAGCATATGAACCGGAATCTGGCCAAAAAACTCTTTTCCCGCCAGAAGCTCAGCAAGGAAGAAAAAAAGCTGTTGGATTACTATATTTTTTCGGGCACGTATGGAAATATTGTCAATCAATTAGAAAACAAGCTGAAATCCTATGAGGAAAAAAAAGGATCCGTCAAAGGAACGCTTCAATATATCCGTGACCGGCTGCTCAAGCCCATGGATCAGGTAAAACTGTCATACCCCTTTTTTTACCGCCACAAATTCCTGCTGCCAGTTCTATGTGTCTACCGCTGGGGGAAGGGGCTGACCATCAAACGAAATATCGTCCTCGCCGAAGCAAAGACTCTGATTCGGATGAAACAAAAGAAACATGTAACAAAGAAGCCGTAAAGCAGAGCGGTAAAAAAAATGACAAAAAACAAGAACAAAAATTAGTTCCATCTTGTTATTTCATTGCAAAAGATATATAATAAAAGATAGGCATATAGGAATCGATCTTATTTCGTGCGTTTCCTATAGCTTCTTGGAAGTGGATTGGAGGAAATAGATTATGGCAATGGAATATCTCAGACGAAAAAAACGTCTTGGTGATATGCTCTTGCAGGAGCGAGTTATAACAGAAGAACAGTTGAATCAAGGTCTGGAGGCAAAAAAAGGCTCAGATAAAAAGCTCGGTGAAATTCTGGTCGAGCTTGGTTTTACTGATGAAGAGGCTATCACCAGAGCGCTCACCCGTCAGCTTGGACTGGAATATGTTGAACCGTCAACACTTAAAATTCCAGATGAAATTTTAAATTTAGTAGATACAAGCATCTTAAGAAAGCATAATATGCTCCCATTTGAATATGCCGCAGATAATGCGAGTATCATCCGTGTTGCGATGGTAGACCCGATGGACATGGATGCGATGGACGATATCGCGATCATCACCGGTCTTCAGGTAGAGGCCTGTATCTGTACCGGCCGGGAGATGGAAACGGCCCTGGATAAATTTTTTGGAGATGCTGCCGCACGGAATGCCGCAGAGCAGTATGCCAAGGAACGAGGCGCCTTTGATGATGAAACGGAAGCCATCGAGGATGATGATGTCAATAACTCCCCTATCGTTATGCTGGTCAAGACCATCATCGAACAGGCAGCCCGTCAGAGAACCTCCGATATCCATATCGAAGCACTCCGGAATAAGGTGCGTGTCCGCTATCGTATTGACGGTGCCTTATATGAAAAAATGAGCTATGATATCCAGCTGCTCTCCGGTATCGTTGCACGTCTGAAAATCATCGGTGGTATGGATATTTCTGAGAAAAGAAAACCGCAGGACGGCCGTATCAGTATGATGGTAGACCGACGAGAATATGATATCCGTGTATCTATTCTGCCAACGGTTTATGGAGAAAAAGTCGTAATGCGTCTTGCCCTGAAAAATGCCTTGACGAGAAATAAGCTTGAGCTTGGTTTTTCTGAGGATGAGATGGCAAAATTTGACCATATCCTTTCCAATCCACATGGAATCATTCTGGTAACCGGACCAACAGGTAGTGGTAAGTCCACGACCTTGTATACCGCTCTGAGCGAGTTAAATACCGAAGATGTCAACATCATTACCGTAGAGGACCCGGTCGAGGCAAACATTGACGGTCTGAATCAGGTAAACGTAAACAATAAAGCCGGACTGACCTTTGCCGCAGCTCTTCGTTCTATCCTGCGTCAGGACCCTGATGTTATCATGATCGGAGAGATTCGTGATGAGGAGACAGCCGCTATCGCCGTGCAGGCATCCATCACAGGACATTTGGTAGTTAGTACCCTGCATACGAACAGTTCCGCCAGTACGATCACCCGTCTGGAAGATATGGGAATCAACTCCTATCTGATTGGAGACTCCGTCGTAGGAATTATCGCCCAGCGTCTGGTTCGGCGTCTCTGTCCGCATTGCCGGAAGGCGAGAGCCTCAACGCCAAAAGAAAATTCGATTTTGGGAATCCGCGAAGACATCCCGATCAAAATTTACGATCCTGTCGGCTGCTCCCAGTGCAATGACACCGGCTATTATGGCCGAATCGGTGTTTATGAAATTCTGGAAGTATCTCCTACCTTAAAACGAGTCATCACCGACGGAGCGAATGCCGACCAGATCAAAGACCAAGCCGTAAAAGAGGGAATGCTGACTCTTCGTATGAGTGCCACAAAATTTGTTCTGGATGGTACGACGACCATCACTGAAATGATGCGCGTTTCCTTTGAGTCATAATTTGCTTGCCATCCGGATTTTTATTAACGAATCCAAAAAAGAACTGTTGCCGGTTTGTCCCGATTATGCAACAGTTCTTTTTTTCTCCAATCGCTCGATTCGTTACTATTCACAACTCCGCTGTTCATAACAACCTCTATTCCTGATCATTAAATACTCTTATTGCTACACTCACGGCGATACAAATGGAAAGCAGCATTATGATTCTTGCTACAAAAAATTTCGATACGTAATCCGGAAACGATGCAGCTCTGATGGATGATGTCCCCAGATTCGAGAAATTATTTAACAAGGTATTATTGATTCCCTGTGGCAATCCGGCATTCAATATGATATTCAATTCATCCGGAATCTCCGGATCATAGGAAAAAGAGTCTGTCTTTAATTTCGCCAGCTGCCCTTCATCATGAATCTCCTGTCCTGTTCTCTGCTCATATTCCCTTTTGACCTTCGTTTCAATGTCTGAATCAACAATCCGGCTCAGCGTCTTTTCAATGACTCCGTACTGCCCCAGCTGATTTACTAAAAAGACATTAATCTTTGGAGTAACCGTAAATACAAATACAATGATCAGCATCCCCATAAGCACCTGACGTCCCAGCTTCAAAAGCTTTTTGACAATCAATATCATGATCAGTACGGCGACGATCGCCATCTCAATTTTTACTATCCTGTCATCTGTAAGTAAACCCACAATTTTATCTACATTCACTTTCATATCCATCTGCTCCTTTCCTGTGTTTTCTCGACAGCTCCTGACCTTTCTGCCTTGTTTTCTTTTTATTTTTTATGATTCTTTCCTTCGTCCAAGAATCATTCGCTTTTCTTGTTCTTATTATACATCTTTCCACACAACAAAAGAGCAACGATACAACTATCTTTGAATCTTTTTTTGAATCTTTTCCGGCACAAGGATCAATCCCATTTTCCAGAACATACTGTACAGATATGAAATCC
>CADBUD010000374.1 GCA_902797785.1 uncultured Lachnospiraceae bacterium | reverse complement strand
CCTCTTATACTACCGGTGGAACCGGAACAGGTCTCGCAGAATCAAAGACCTCGCTGGCATTAATCAGGTCGGTGAGTTCATCATTGGCCGGATCCGAAATGCTCTGATATAAACGGATTCCGTCGATATTCCGGCGTCCCTGACGGAAATAATTGTCCCCATACTGGACAAAATACCGGTTGGAATCCACGTTACAGAAATACCGGAAACCACATTTTTCTAAATATTGGAATCTTTCATTGGTCGGTTCATACGGAGTCCAGCTCCCGATATCGTTTCCGTGTGCGAAGATCAAAATATCCGTATCTCCAACGATGGTCTCAACGGTGCTTTCCCATTTGTCCGCGTCATAATGAAAACGCTCATCATCGACATCTCCATACCGGCTGTGTCCATAGCTGTGGCTCGCGATTTCCCATCCATTGTCTCTTAAGCACTGAGCCACCTGTTTCGCCTGTTCGATCTGCTCCTGATAATCCGCCAGGCCTTCATAGTCCGGATCTGTACGATAGCCGAAGACTCCGTTATAACCAGTCACGGCAATGGCCGCTTTGGCTCCCCGGTAGGAAAAATCAGGATGTTCGTCAATGAACGCCTGAAGAATCGGAATCATGTCAAATTCCCCGACTTCGGTCTCGCCACTGTCATTAATATATTCACAGGTCGGACGTCCATCCTCTCCAATAATAATCTTTGTCGCAAATCCATCCCCATCCATATATTCATAATAGCAGACATCATCCTGAGAAAGGACGAACGGAATCTTCCCCTCTGGAAGCAAAATCTCATTCTGTTCCATTTTCATGGTACCATCCGGCTGTTCCTTCATCTCAGCAATTTGATGCAGACTAACCAAGACATAGCCCCGTTCATACATCTGCTCCATGACTTTACGAAATTCAGAAACCGTGCACATATACTGATTATATCCGTCCTGATCGTCTTCACCATCAAATGCTTTGGACGGATCGACAATCAGCGAATGAAAGAAAATATGCGTGATTTCCGTCATGTTCTCATATGGTTTTACCTTTTCTTTTTCTTCCTGAATCGTCTGCAGGGCAGAAGCAAGTTCCGTGTTTTCTTCGTATCCAGAAACAGACTGGATTTTTTCTATTGCGGCATCATAGTCATATCCGGCAGCCAGACGATTCGCCTCTGCAAGAATTTCTGTCGCCTGATCCGTCTGGGGAGCTTCTGTCTCATCTGTTTCGTCATCCGTTTGATCCGTTTCCTGTGCCGGATCGATTGTGGCACTGGCCGGAGATACCGTCTGCTCTTCCGAAACAGGTGCAGAAGCATCTCCCATCTGTTCGGTCTCCTGTTCGATTCCACTCTGTGCAATGTTTTCCTTCTTGGATTTTGAAGAATAGACCAGCGATAAGATAAATGCGGCAATCAAGATGACACTGACGGATAAAATCGTCAGACCAAAATAATTTTTCCCGGAATGATACCGTTCCGTTTGTCTTCGTTTCCGACTGGCACTTGACCGGCTCCGGCTCCTTGCCGCAGTTCTGGCAGATCTATCCGGATTCTCCAACTCGGCGCTTCGACTTCTTTTCCTGTCCCGGGCGGCTTTTGCGGCGCTTCCCGGACGGTGAGCAGCCCCACTGCCATTTCTGGTTCTACGATTGCCCTGGCTGTTCCGATTTCCCTTCTCCTGATTATTCACGATTTACCTCCTTAAAATTCAAACTTTCCTCTGCATGACGCAGTAACTTTCCTCTTTCCCTCATAAAAGAACTCTATGAAAGAAGCTATACTCATGAACGAAATGGCCTGCCGTTTTGTTCACGATTCTTCCCAAGCCAAATCTGATTCTGTCTTTTTGTCCCTGAGCATCAGCTCATTCACAGCATCCTTGGCCGGGAGATTCTCGAACAGAACCCGGTTGACCAGCTTGGTAATCGGCATTTCTATCTGGTATTTCTCCGATAATTCCCTTGCTGCCTTTGCCGAATAGACGCCTTCCACGACCATTTTGACTTCCTCCATCGCCTGCTCCATGGAATATCCCTGTCCGATCAGCATCCCGGCCTTTCGGTTCCGGCTGTGACGGCTGGCGCAGGTAACGATCAAATCGCCGATTCCGGTGAGTCCATTAAATGTCTCGTATTTTCCGCCCATAGCTACACCCAGACGGGCAATTTCCTGAATTCCCCGTGTAATCAGCGCCGCCTTGGTATTGTCCCCATATCCAAGACCATCTGCCATCCCGGCAGCTAAGGCAAGCACGTTTTTTAGGGCAGCCCCCAGCTCGATTCCTAAAATATCCGGACTGGTATAGACCCGGAAGACTTCGTTCATAAAAACATTTTGAATCATCTCTGCCTGTGATTTGGTTTTTGCCCCTGCGACCACAGTCGTCGGAAGCTCCCGTCCGACCTCTTCCGCATGACTTGGGCCGGAAAGTACCGCCACCTCTGCCTGAGGAATTTCCTGCTCAATGATCTGTGTCAATGTCATCATGGTGCCTTCCTCGATTCCTTTGGCAACATTGACAATGAGCTGACCTTCTTCGACATACGGTGCCATTTTTTTGGCTGTGGTTCTGGTAAACGGTGATGGAACGGCAAGGATAATCATATCCTGTCCCTGAATCGCCTGCTGAAGATTCGTGGTATAACAGATTGTATCCGACAGCTTTACTCCGGGAAGCTTGGATTCATGCTCTCGTTTTTTTGAAAGCATCTCAATCTCATCCTCCAGAGCTGACCATACCGTGACCTCGTGTCCATTGTTCGTAAGTACGACAGAAAGCGCTGTTCCCCAGCTTCCTGCTCCGATCATTCCAATTTTTTTCATAAAAAATACCTCCCCGTAGTTTCTAAATTATTATTCTGCTTCCTTTTTTTTCAAGGAAATCTTATTTTCTGTATGTGTCCATAATCGCTTGATATTTGCTTTGTGGCGATAAAAAGCACAGACGGTCAGAACGACACCGATTCCGTACAGCTCCAACGGATTTTCAAGTCCCGGAATGGTCGTCAGGGATCCATAGAGTAAAATAGAAAGCATGAACAGGCTGACGATGATCAAAGATGACAGAGAAACATATTTCGTTGCTACAACGACTCCGACAAAAATAGCAATTCCCAAGGCAATCATATAGTAATGATGGGTCAGACAAGCAAACCCAATGACCGTCCCGCCGGTACAAGCAATTCCCTTTCCACCTTTGAATTTTAAATAGAATGGAAAATTATGTCCCATGATTGCCCCTAATCCAGCATACATACAATAGATGAAATAGGTATCCGGCTGGGACGTATGATAGATCAGATAGGCAATCAGCATCGCGAGCAGCGTCTTTCCCGCATCGGTCAATAAAACGATCAATCCGGCCTTGGCACCCAGAGTACGTAAGGTATTTGTGGCGCCCGCATTGCCACTCCCATGTTCTCTGATATCAATATGATGCAGCTTTCCATAAATATAACCGCTTTCAATACAGCCTAAAAAATATCCGATCACAAAGCTTATGATCCGTTCCATCCGTTTTTCTCCTTCCGTTCTCTTACGAAGAGCCTGAGAGGCGTGCCTGAAAATCCAAAGGCTTCCCGTAATTTGTTTTCCAAATATCGTAAATATGAAAAATGCATCAGTTTTTTATTATTGACAAAAATCACAAAGGTCGGCGGCTTCACCGATACCTGTGTGGCATAGTAGATTTTTAAGCGCTTTCCACGATCCGAAGGCGGCTGCTGCAGTACAGTGGCTTCGGAAATAATCTCGTTTAACACGCCGGTTGCAATCCGAAGGTTCTGGTTTTGAATCACGACATCGATATAGTCGAACAGCTTCGTCATCCTCTGGCCTGTCTTTGCTGAAATAAAAACGACCTCGGCATAAGACAGAAAGCTTAGGATCTGCCGAATCTTTTCTGTGTATTTTTTGCTGGTATTGGTCTCTTTTTCGACTACATCCCATTTATTTACCGCAATAAGGATCCCCTTTCCACGGTCGTGCGCAATTCCGGCGATCTTGGCATCCTGTTCGGTGACGCCCTCGGTCGCATCGATCACGACAACCACGACATCAGCACGCTCTACCGCTGCTACTGCGCGAATGATGCTGAACCGCTCCAGCTCTTCTTTGATCTTGCTTTTCCGGCGGATTCCTGCAGTATCAATAAATACATAATCTTTTTCATTATAACGGATATTCGTATCGATCGCATCGCGCGTCGTTCCGGCAATATCTGATACGATCACCCGGTTCTCTCCGAACAGCCGGTTAATGATCGAAGATTTGCCGACATTTGGCTTCCCGACGATGGCTACTCTTGGGCGGTCATCCTCTTCCTCCATAAAGCTGTCCTCCGGAAGCTTTTTAGCCACTTCATCCAACAGCTCTCCCAGCCCCATCTTGGAAACGGCTGAAATCGGAATCGGATCTCCGATTCCCAGATTGTAGAACTCATAGACATCCGGCATATTTTTATCGAAGTGATCGACTTTATTTACCACCAGCAGAACCGGCTTCCTGCTTCTCCGCAAGAGGTCTGCGACCTTGGCATCGGAATCGACCAGTCCCTGGCGGACATCCGTCATAAAAAGAATCACGTCTGCTGCGTCAATCGCAATCTGAGCCTGCTCTCTCATCTGGGAAAGAATAATATCCTTGCTCTCCGGCTCGATCCCCCCGGTATCGACCAAGGTATAGTTTTTATCCAGCCAGCTGATATCGGCATAGATCCGGTCTCTCGTAACGCCCGGCGTATCCTTTACAATCGAAATCCGCTCTCCAGCCAGGGCATTGAACAAGGTCGATTTTCCTACATTGGGCCGTCCTACGATGGCAATCATTGGTTTTTTCATTTTTTCCTCCTGTTTTGGCTCCGCCTTTTGAGCCTTTCATCTCATTTCTTCTTCCCCGCCAAGGATTTTCCAAAGCAAGTCCGCACCACTAGATTTTACGACTTTTATGGGAACTTGTAAAGTTTTTTCCAAATCTTTCACATGATAATCGTCCAAAAAGACGTCTTCGCCGCTTCGAAGCATGTGTTCCGTAATCAAAAGCTCCTCGCCCAGATTCCTCTCTTTTAGCTGATTCTCCAGGTCCTGTCCGGTAATCAGGCCGGAAACCGTGATCCGTTCCCCAAAAAATTCATTTTTAATCTCATAGACAGATGCTTTTACCTTTGGGAACTTTTCTTTCAGCTCTGATACTAGGAGCTTTAGAACCGGGGCAATCAGAACACCTGCTGCCATGGAAACGCTTCGTTTTCGCAAATCGCCCGGTATTTGGTCGAGAGCCTCAAAAAATTCCTCCAGCAGAAGCCGAACCATACCGACTCCATTTTCTAACTGTAAATAGCCATCATAGTTTTCTTCCCTGGGAACCTCCTGCTCTGCCAAAAAATACCACTCATCTCCGGCATGTACAAAATGGGTCTGATATTCCGCCATGGCTTTTTCCTGCCATTGATGGATCAAATTCAGAACGGCGAGGGCATCTTGTTTGTCAAATGGCTGAAGTGGATACAGACCCTCCCGGAATTTACTTAAGCCTACAGGAACAACAGAAACGCTCTGCAGATAGGGAAGATATTTATAGAGCTTTCGAAAACTGTATTCTAATTCTTTTCCGTCGTTGATATTTTTGCATAGAACAATCTGACCATTCATCAGAATCCGGTTTTCATATAGGCGGTCTACTTTTTTTAGGGCATCTCCGGCAAAACGGTTGTTCAGCATTTTGCAGCGGAGCTCCGGGTTCATGGTCTGAAACGAAATATTGATCGGCTCTAAACGAAACTTGATGATCCGATCGATATCCCGCTCGCTCATATTGGTCAATGTTACATAGTTTCCCTGCAAAAAAGACAGACGGGAATCATCATCCTTAAAATACAGTGTTTCTCTCATGCCCTTTGGCATCTGATCGATGAAGCAGAAAATGCAGCGGTTGGCACAGTGACGGTACTCATCCATGATTCCCTTTTCAAAATTGATTCCCAGCGGTTCATCGAAATCTTTTTCGATATCCAGCTCCCATTCTTCTCCGTCTGCTTTTTCAATCAGAACCGTCAGCTCTTCCTCATTTGTCATAAATCGATAGTCAAAGATATCCTCCACCGGTTCGTCATTGATGGACAAAAGATAATCTCCTCCTTCGATTCCCATTTCCTCTGCAATACTGTCTGGATCTACCGAGAGGATTTTATGCTTTTTCATAGGGTATTCTCCTCATTGTATTTTTATTCGTCCAGTGTGATTTTTCTGCTGCCCCCAAAGCAAGCATTCTGCCGGTTATGGGCGAAGCAGAAGAAACGCTCCGAGATTTCCCCGTTTTCCACAGCTGCCCCGATGTGAGAACAGAAGCTCTTTATTGCAGCAGGTACATAAATCGGTAATCGTAAGATGTTCTTTTTTGATGCCCGCGGAAAGAAGAATATATTCATTGGCCTTCCATAGATCCAGCTGGTATTTCCCCTTTCCCTTTGGGATGAGGATCTGATCCTGCTCCGCTGGAAACAGAGAAGAAAACTGGTCTGCTACATCGCTGCTCACTTCATAACAGTCACGGCAGATAGAAGGACCTATTGCTGCCAGGATATCTCCGGGCCGGCTTTGAAACTTGTGCTCCATCAGCCAGACCGTGCGTTTCCCGATTTCCTGTACCGTCCCCTTCCATCCGGAATGAGACAAGGCAATGACGTTATGTACCGGATCATAAAAGTATACGGGAACACAATCCGCAAAGGACAAAAATAATACCAGATCGGTTTCATTCGTGATAAGGCCATCCACATCGGAATAGTCTTTTGCCCTTACGATACCTTTTCCGGCATCTGTCTTTGTTACAATGCGAAGATTCGCCGTGTGGGTCTGGTCCGATGCCACGAACCGATCCGGTGTCGTCCCGATGCTGCCAGCGAGCCGTCGAAAATTTTCTTCTACATGTTCCTTTTTGTCTCCTCTTTGAAAACTCAAATTTAAAGAAGAAAAAATTCCCTCACTCACTCCGCCAAGGCGGGTCGTGAAGCCGTGGCAGAGCTTGGGCAGCTGCTCCCATGCCGGAAACACAAGAAATGGAACCTCTCCATCCGTATTCCACTGCATCGGCGGATGAAATGTTTTTCTATTGAGCTTCACTTTTCTATCGATTTCCACAATATTCATACGCGTTTTTTATTAATGTGACCTCACTTCCTAAAATAGATACCACATCGAATCGGCAGCTTTGATCCATTGGCAGACGATTCCTGCGGCAGTATTCATCTGCCACAAGGCTGATTTTTTTTTGTTTTCGAAAATCCACTGCCTCCTGCGGATAGCCGCAGCTTCTGTTATTGCGGTATTTTACCTCTACGAACACCAGATATTCTGCATCCATAGCAATAATGTCAATTTCGCCATATCTGTTTTTAAAATTGTAAGTAATGATACGATACCCTTTTTTTTCTAAAAAACTTCCCGCCAGCTGTTCCATAGCAGCCCCTACTGCTCTACGATTCATCTATTTAATGCCTTTCTGCTAGTTTGCTCTTGATCCGGTCCATCCGGTCTACGAAGACTAAGACTTCGGCTACGACACCATAGAGCTCCGGCGGAATCATATCTCCGATCTCCAATTTGGACAAAGTAGATGCCAGCTTCTCATCCTGATACAGAGGCACATCTGCTTCCTTTGCCTGTTCGATGATTTTTTCTGCCAAATAGCCTTTGCCGGCTGCCAGGATTTTCGGTGCGGCATCGTTTGGGTCATATTCCAGTGCAACAGCTGTCTGGACCTTTTTTCCTTTTTCTGCCAAGTCGCATCCCTCTCTTTCGATATCTCTTCTTAGGAACTGCGCGAAAATAACCTGTAGGTTATTGACGCACTGTTCCTAAGCACGATTCCGTACAGATTTCATCATCAAGGGTTCCCGATGGATTCATTTCCTATATATTATACATATTCCCACCATATAGTCAAGTCCGCACCCCTTTTGGTGGTCACCAGCGTCTTTTTTGATCTTCTTCTATGAAGATGCACCTACTAAAGAACATATCTTGTTTTCCATCCAATCATTTCTTTGCCGGCACATTATTGCTTATCTTTTTTCTTGGCTGATCTATTTTCTTTGGCTGATCT
>CADBUD010000373.1 GCA_902797785.1 uncultured Lachnospiraceae bacterium | reverse complement strand
GGTCGCATTTGGCGCACTGCTGCCCCGGATTTTCGTGCAAAAAACGCACGAAAATACCTTGCGGAAAATCGGCTGTGAATAGTAACGATGTGCCCTACAGACTTGGACGGACGACCTTTGGCTGAAATCCGTTCGTCTGCAGTGCCCGGATAATTTCCCCCTTATGCTCTGTTCCAAATGCCTCCAGAGTAATCCGCAGTTCGACTGCGGCGCTTCGGTTGGTGGTGACAAACTGATTATGCTCCAAGCGAATGATATTCCCCTGTTCTTTTGCGATTACATGAGATACCCGGGAAAGCTCTCCCGGCTTATCCGGCAGCAGCACGGATACGGTAAAGATCCGATCTCTTAAGATCAGACCATGCTGCACAATGGAAGACATGGTGATCACATCCATATTTCCACCGCTTAGAATGGAAACGACTTTTTTCTTTTTGACATCTAAATGCTTTAAGGCAGCTACCGTCAAAAGACCGGAATTTTCTACGATCATTTTGTGATTCTCTACCAGATCAAGAAAGGCAACGATCAGCTCATCATCTTCAATGGTAATGATTCCGTCCAAATTTTTTTGAATATAAGGGAAAATCTTACTTCCCGGGGTCTTTACCGCAGTTCCATCAGCAATGGTATTGACCTTAGGAAGAGTCACGACCTCGCCCTTTTCAAAAGAAGCCTTCATACAGCTTGCTCCTGCCGGTTCGACGCCGATGACCTGAATTTTAGGATTCAACAGCTTGGCAAGTGTCGAAACTCCGGTCGCGAGTCCGCCTCCGCCGATTGGGACGAGAATATATTCAACGAGCGGAAGCTCTTTTACGATTTCCATGGCGATCGTTCCCTGACCGGTCGCTACGGCCAGATCATCAAAGGGATGGATGAAGGTATAGCCGTTCTGATCGGCTAATTCATAGGCCTTCTGGCAGGCTTCATCATAGACGTCTCCAAAAAGAACGACCTCGGCCCCATAGCTTTTCGTCCGGTTGATTTTGATCAGGGGCGTAGTGGTCGGCATAACGATGACCGCCTTGCATCCAAAGCTTTTTGCTGCATAGGCGACTCCCTGTGCATGATTCCCGGCAGAGGCTGTGATCAGGCCACGACTTCGTTCATCCTCTGTCAGCGTGCTGATCTTATAGTAGGCGCCCCGCAGCTTATAGGCTCCGGTCAGCTGCATGTTCTCCGGTTTAAGATACACCTTGTTCCCACTTTGGCTGCTGAAATAATCGCTGTAGATCAGCTTCGTCTCAGAAGTGACCTTAGAAACTGCCTCAGCAGCTTCTTCAAATTTATCTAAGGTAAGCATAGCTTCCTGATTGATTTCCTGATTGGCTGATTCTGTTTTCTTTGACATATGATTTCCTCCCCTATTCCTCACTGTCCTTCTTGTCCGACCGGTCAAATAAGGCATTGACAAATTCTTCTGAATCGAATTTCTGCAGATCGTCAATCGTCTCTCCGACACCAATATATTTAACCGGAATGCCGAGCTCAGATTGGATTGCTACGGCAATGCCTCCCTTGGCCGTTCCATCCATTTTGGTCAGAATGATTCCCGTGATATTGGCAACTTCAGAAAATTCCCTTGCTTGCGCCAGGGCATTCTGTCCGGTCGTTCCATCCAATACGACCAGGGTTTCACGATAGGCCTCTGGAAATTCCCGGTCAATAATCCGATTGATTTTTTCCAGCTCGGACATCAGATTTTTCTTATTATGCAGCCTTCCGGCGGTATCACAGAGCAGGACATCCGCCTGTTTGGATTTGGCAGAAGCAACAGCATCATAGACAACGGAAGCCGGATCGGCACCCTCCTGTCCGCTGATGATCTCGACACCGGCCCGGTTCGCCCATTCGATCAGCTGCTCTCCGGCGGCGGCCCGGAATGTATCTGCAGCTGCCATCAGAACCTTTAAGCCCTGATCCTTTAATTTTCCGGCGAGTTTTCCCACGCTGGTCGTTTTCCCGACGCCGTTGACTCCAATGACCATCACGACTGACTGGCGATGCTCAAATTCATAAGCGGTCTCCCCAATCTGCATCTGCTCCTTGATACTGGAAATCAACAGTTCCTTACATTCAGCCGGCTCCTTGATCTTTTGCTCCTTTACTTTTTCCTTTAAATTTTCAATAATTTCCGTCGTTGCCCGGATTCCGATATCTCCCATGATCAGGATTTCTTCAATTTCATCATAAAATTCATCATCGATTTTGGAAAATCCATTAAAGATCTTGTCGATTCCGGATACAATATTGTTTCTGGTCTTGGTCAGTCCTTCGACCAGACGTTTAAAAAAACCTTTTTTTTCAGCCATAACCTTCACCCTCTCTTTTCCTAGTTTTGAGTTTCTTCTAAGGAACTTTCAATCAGATCTACGGAGACCAATGTGGAAATTCCTTTTTCTTCCATTGTGATTCCGTACAGACGGTCAGCAGATTCCATCGTTCCGCGACGGTGTGTGATCACGATGAACTGTGTATTCTTTGTCAACCGATGCAGATATTTAGCAAAACGATCCACATTGGAATCGTCCAATGCTGCCTCGATCTCATCTAAAAGACAGAATGGGGACGGTTTTAGATTCTGAATCGCGAAAAGCAGCGAAATCGCCGTCAGGGATTTCTCGCCACCGGACATCTGCATCATATTCTGAAGCTTTTTCCCCGGTGGCTGCGCAATGATGCGGATTCCTGTCTCCAGAATATCTTCTCCTTCAACTAACAAAAGACTTCCTTTTCCACCGCCGAACAGCTGTTTAAAGACCTGATCGAACTCTCTTTGAATCTCTTCAAACTTTTCCATGAACTGCTTTCGCATTCCCTTATCCAGCTCATCAATGATATCCAGCAGAACCTTTTTTGCTTCTAACAAATCAGATCTTTGGGATGTCAGAAATTCATATCGTTCTGAAATCTCCCGATAATCCTCAATGGCATTGACATTGACATTCCCAAGCTTTTTGATTTCCTCTTTTAATGCAGAAACCCGTTTTTTTAATTCTGCCGGAGAAAGCTCCGTCTTTTTGACAAGTTCCATAGCATAATGAAAGGTAATCTCATATTCCTCCCACATATAATTTTGGCGCTGTTCCCTTTCTTCTTTCAACCGGTTTCCTTCCGTATTTAAACGGAACAGCTCCTTATCCAGATGATTCATACGGCTGGAAAGACGCTCTCTATCTGCGACAAAGCTCTTATGTTTCTTGGAGCATTCTTCTTTTTCCTGTTCTAATTCCTGTAAAAGGGATTTCAGCCGTCCTTCCTCCTGTTTCCTCCGGTCGCCTTCTTCTTTTAATGTCATCTCCTTTTGGTCGCATTCGTTGGCCGCCCGTTCCTGTTCTTCTGCTTCCCGCTCTGTCCTTGAACGTTCTTCCATCAGCTGAGCGATTTCCAGCTTCAGACGTTCCTCTGACTGGCCAGAGAACTGCAGATCAGCTTCAATGGATGCTTTTTTTAACTGTAGTTCTGTCAGCTCCTGTTGTTTTTTTGAGGATACCTGTTCTTTTTTCTGGATTTCAGTTTCAAGCTCTTCCATTTTAGCTTCCAAATCCTGTTTTTTTTCATCAAATCCCTGTTCCTCCAGGCCAATAAGCTCTCGGGATGTTTCGATCTGACGAATCTGTTTCTCTACCTGAGCGCTCTCCTGAAGGCAGACCGAAGACTTCTGCGCAATCTCTTTCTGGATCCGCACGGCCTCCTCCAGATTCAGCTTTGCCGTATTCTGCTTTAAAATCAGGCTTTGCTGATCCTTGGAGAACAAATCCCGCTTTCCCTCCAGCACTGATTTTTTTTCAGCGAAGTTCTCTAAGATTTCTTTTTCTTTTATTAATTGACGTTTCATCTCTTCGAGATGCCCAGAAACCTCCTCCATCTCCCTGCGGCGTCCTAAAAGGTTGCTGGCATTTTTAAATGCACCTCCGGTCAGTGAACCGCCCGGACTGAGAAGCTCTCCCTCTAAGGTTACCATTCGAAGAGAATAACGATATTTTTTTGCGATTTTAAGCGCATTTTGGATCGTATCAACAACCAGAGTCCGTCCCAGAAGATGACGGGCGATGTTTTCATATTCTGTTTTGGTAAAAACAAGAGTATTGGCAAGACCCACTACGCCGTGTTCTCTCAGAGCCTCCTGCTGGCGAAATTCTCCGCCGACACCAACAGAGGTCAGGGGAAGGAACGTTGCACGACCATATCGGTAACGCTTTAAGAACCCAATCATGCGTTTAGCGGTTTCCTCCTCCTGCGTCACGATGTTCTGGATGCTTCCGCCCAGCGCTGTTTCTATGGCAAGCTCATAGGCTTCTTCCGTTTTTATGATATCCGCCACGACTCCGATCAGTCCCGGTTCTTTGGATTTTAGCTCCATGACACGCCGGATGCTATTACCATAGCCATCATAACGTTCGGCTAGATTCCTCAGAGATTCGTAACGGGAACGTTCCTCATGATATCGAATATTTAATGCATCGACCTGCTGGCGTTTGACGGATTCTTCGTCGGAAAGCTGTCTCAGCTTTTCTGCATTTTCCTGCCTTTTAAGCTGCAGTGCCGTCATCTGTGTTCCAATGACTTCACATGTTTTCTGAAGGGCTTTTTTCTTTTCCTCTGCTTCTGCTTCTTCACTTTTGCTGGATAACAACCGCTGAACCAGCTCTGCCCGTTTGATCTGTGCCTGTTCAAGCATCGTATTGTATTTTTGGAGCTTTCCTGTGGTAGAGGCCTTGTCATTTAAAAGAGACAGGACGTCCTTGCGGTATTGCTCCAGGCGCTCTTTTTCCATGGATAGTTCGTCAGACTGTTCGTCTGCGCTCTCCTGCTGTCGTTTCCATTCCTGCTCTATTTCGCTGATTTTTTTTTGTAATTCTTCTTTTTGGGAGACAGCCTCTTCTTTTTTGATCGTCCTCTCTCGAATCTCTTTTTTCAGCTGCAGCAAACGCTTGGATTTTTGTTCTTTCATTACCAGGGCATGTTTCTTCCGTTCCAAAAGAAGAAGGCGTTCCCCTTCTCCTTTCTGGGAAGCGATCTTGGTCTCCTCCAAAAGAGCCCGGTTCTCTTTTAACGCCTCCTCTGTTTCTGCCAGCTTTTCTTCTACAAAATCATACTCCTTTTTCAGACCTTCCAGCTCTGTTTTGGCAGCATCAAAATCTGCAGATACGATTTCCATGTCGTTCTTATTCTTTTCGGATTTTTTTTCATTTTCTTCCACATCGTTTAGAAACAGACCGATTTCATTTTCTTTTAACTCATCTCGTTTAGATAAATAGAGCCTGGCATTTTCAGACTGGCGCTTTAGGGGAACGAGCTGTTTTTCCAGCTCCAGTATAATGTCGTTGACCCGGACAAGGTCAGCTTCCTCCTGCTCCAGCTTTTTTTGGGAAGCATTTTTTCTTCGTTTGAACTTTACGATTCCGGCAGCTTCATCGAACAGCTCCCGGCGCTCCTCCGGCTTTCCGCTGATGATCCGCTCAATCTGTCCCTGCCCAATGATGGAATATCCTTCTTTCCCAATTCCTGTATCATAGAACAGCTCCTGTACATCCTTTAAACGGCATACTGTCCCATTGATCAGATATTCACTTTCTCCAGAACGGTAGACTCGCCGGGAGACCGTGACCTCTTCATAGTCCACCGGAAGCTTATGGTCTGCATTATCCAATGTGATTGCGACATACGCAAGTCCCAGTGGTTTCCGGTTCTCGGTTCCGGAAAAAATGACATCCTGCATACTGCTGCTTCGAAGCTGTTTGCTCCGCTGCTCTCCCAGCACCCATCGGACGGCATCCGCCACATTACTTTTTCCACTGCCGTTCGGACCTACGATTCCGGTTATTCCATTATGAAATTCAAATAAAATTTTATTGGCAAAGGATTTAAATCCATGAACCTCAATACTTTTTAAATACATTTTGAATCCATCCTGATGCTGTTTATTGGTTGTCCTTTTCTTTCAGGGCAAGGATTGCCTGATATGCAGCCTCCTGTTCGGCCGCTTTTTTGGACCTTCCTATCCCCTGTCCAGCCGCCCGGTCTCCGATATAAACCGTCACAAAAAACTCTTTGCAGTGTGACGGACCGCGTTCCCCGGTAACACAATATTCAATCTTCTGCATCGTCGTACCCTGTACGAGCTCCTGCAGATGTGTTTTACTGTCATAAAATAAGCTCTTGCGTTCAATATCATTTAAAATAAAGGTCTCAATGAACTTCCTTGCCGGCTCCAGTCCCTGATCCAGATAAATAGCACCAATAACGCTTTCAACCGCATCTGACAAGATGGAATCCCGCTTTCCTCCACCGGTCTGTTCCTCCCCCCTGCCCAACATTAAGTAACTTCCGATGGAAATCTCTCTGGCCGTTGCGGCTAAAGCCGGCTCACAGACCAG
>CADBUD010000372.1 GCA_902797785.1 uncultured Lachnospiraceae bacterium | reverse complement strand
GAAATTGAATTTTTGAACTGTTTGTTTTTTTGCGTTTCCCATTCTCTAAGGATTCTCGCATCCAACTGTTGCTCTGTCAATGCCGGCTTTAAATCAATCTCCAGGAACAGGGGATGCTGCTCCAGCTCTTTTGCCACATAGCTGCTGGCAGTCAAAATCAAAGGACCACTGACGCCAAAATGAGTAAATAGCATTTCTCCAAAATCATGATATCGTTTTTTTCGCTTTTCGTCATAAATTGTAATGGAAATATTTTTGAGGGAAAGCCCCTGCAGATCCTTGATCCATTCTTCTTTTCCATTGAGAGGGACTAAGGCCGGACGTAGCGGAACAACCTTGTGCCCCACCTGCTCAGCCATATGGATTCCTTTTCCATCTGAACCTGTTGTAGGATAGGAACAGCCCCCTGTCGCCAAAATGACTTTATCCGCAAAAATCTTTTTCCCATGGATATTTTCCACACCAATGCAGATTTCGTCCATGACCAGACACTGCCTGATTTCTTCCTTTAAATATATCTTTACTCCTGCAGCATTCAGTGCCCGTTCCATTGTTTTGATTATATCTGAAGAATGATCTGAGACTGGAAAAACTCGATTTCCACGTTCTGTTTTTAACGGGCATCCCCATTCCTCGAAAAAATCTATGACGTCCTGATTGGTATATCCATAAAAACTGCTGTACATAAATTTTTCATTGGATACCATGGCCTGAAACAGTTCTTCTATGTCACAATGATTTGTGACATTGCAGCGTCCTTTTCCAGTAATATATAGTTTTTTCCCAAGTTTTTCATTCTTTTCATACAAACGCACATGATTTCCCTGCTTTGCTGCTGCGTAGGCCGCTGACATTCCCGCCGGCCCGCCGCCTACTACAATCACTTCCTTCATTTTTTGCATTCCTTTCTTAACCTGCTTTCAGGAAACCCTTTCATGATACAAAACACAGAGCTGAGGAAAAAACCTCAGCTCTCCCAAATCCTGTCTTTATAACTACAAGAAATTGTATAAAACATCCATCTGCTTTGCAACTCTTCGTTCCTATTTTATCCCTCAATATTTTTAAACTTGTTTACTTCTCCATTTAATGTTACAATGACTTCCTGTACCTCGTTCAAGGCTCCGGAAATATTATCCATATCCCTTACCAGCTCTGTTGTATTTCCCACGACATTGACAACTCCATTCGCACTTTCAGTAATCGTGCCTGACATACCGTCATTTGCCTGAGCCAGAGAATCAATGACATTGTCTAACTCAGTAGAAGTCTGCGAGAATCCCTTCATCATATCATCAAACGCAATGGCGTCTTTTAGGTATTTCTCTCCTGTGCCCTCCAACATCTCATAATCCGACAGCACCTTGGTATTTACAAACTCCAGCAGTTTCTTTGCATTTTGCGCAAGCGCCTGAACACTGTTGATCACGTTCGTGCTAATTAACTGGATGTTGTTCGCCGTTTCCCGGCTGTTATCTGCCAATTGACGAATCTCATCTGCCACAACTGCAAATCCTTTGCCAGCCTCTCCAGCTCTTGCGGCCTCGATAGAAGCATTCAGAGCCAGCAGATTCGTCTGCGTCGTAATCCCCATAATATCTGTCGTCAGCTCGCTGATCCGCTCAATCTGCTTGCTGTCCTCGATAGACTGGGATACAGCTTCATCAATTTCTGCAATGATATTTGCCGCTTCTTCTCTGCACTCTACAGCCTGCTTTTGCAGATCAGTCGCCCTGCCTTTGATCTCATCCGCAAACTCTGAACCATCCTCTGCACGGTAAGATACATCGACAACTGATTTTTTTACATCCTGTGTCTTGGAATTGATCATCGTGACCGTTGACGCGACTTCTTCCATGCCGGCAGATAACTGCTCCATTGTCGCAGAAGTATCATTTGCCCCTACTGTTGCCATGTTTACATTTTCTTCCACATCTACGACTGCTTTGGAAATATCGTTACAGGAGTTGCTGATGTTGGAAATAATCTGCTGAAGGATATCTAAGAACTCATTGACTCCCTTGGCCAGAACGGATATTTCATCCTTTGTCTTGACACGAATCCGGATACTTAAATCGCCCTCTTCCCGATGAATGCTGTCGATAATCTGATTGATTTTTTGTGTAACGGCACGAATCGGGGAAATAATACTCGTATAAGAATAAATTGCCGCAAATATTGTAATCAGAACCATCAATCCAATGCCAAGTCCAATCACTCCCGGGAGCTGGGCATTTAACTCATCCAGACGTTTTGCCTCTGACTGCATTTTCTCTGTTGTCGCTGCAGACATGGACTCTAAAATGCTTTCCCCTTCGTTGGCCAAATCATTCATTGACCCCCACGCATAGACCTCTGCGGATCTTTTATATGTGCTCGTATTCGACGCGCTGAGCTGAATCACATACTCTGCTTTATTGATGTACTCTTTGACCGATTTCTGAAGAGCAATGAACTCTTCATCATCTTCTGATGTACGCTCGGCGTAAGAAGCCATAAGAGACTGGAGCGCTGCAATCTGCGTTTCGACATCTTTGCCAATGGTCTCCATTGTCTTTTCGTCTTCACTCAGGATATGTGAGAACATATCCTTTAGGATTCTCTCGTAGCAGTATGACATATCGGAAATCTCCATCGTATCGGTGATATATTTTCCGATCAGTTCATCGCTGATTTTTTTCGTTTTTGACATGCTGTTTGCCAAAAGTGACAGGGCAATAACAGATACTATGACAACTGCAAAAACAATTCCCAATACCTTAAACGCTAGTTTCTTCATATATATCCTCCTCACTTTTTAATCATCAGAAAATGGTTTTGCTCAATGGCAGTTATTTCCTGTAAGAGTTCTTTAGATTCATAAATCATCTGGTATTTTTCCACAATTTTGGATGGATTCTATATTTATTATATATGAATTTCTTAAGATAATCAAGAGGTTTCTTTATTTTTCTGTTTCACTTCGTTACTATTCACAGCTCCGCTGTTCATAGCAACAAAATGCACAGAAATATGCCCTATCGGACATATTTCGCGCCCACTGCCCCGGATTTTCATACTCTGTACGCCTACGGTGTGCAAAAAACGCATGAAAATGCCTTGCGGGATAGTG
>CADBUD010000371.1 GCA_902797785.1 uncultured Lachnospiraceae bacterium | reverse complement strand
CGGTCATATTTCGCGCCCACTGCCCCGGATTTTCATGCAAAAAACGCATGAAAATACCTTGCGGGATAGTGGCTGTGAATAGTAACTTCATAGCAACAAAAATCAATCTTTATTCTTGATCACTTGGCTCATATCATATAGTCCTGCCGGTCTGCCTTTTAAATACTTCGCCGCCTGAATGGAACCCTTGGCAAAAATCGCCTTGGAATAAGCGGTGTGCTTTAAGGTGATCACCTCATCCATCCCAGCAAAAATAATCTCATGCTCTCCTACGATCGTCCCGCCGCGGACAGCGGAAATTCCGATTTCCTTTTGGGAACGTTTTTCTCTCTTTCTGGAACGGTCAAATTCATACTCGTATTTTTCCTCAAGAGCATCATTTACCGCATCTGCAAGAGCCAGTGCTGTTCCACTCGGCGCATCGATTTTCTGATTGTGATGCTTCTCCACGATTTCTATATCGAAGCCTGCCGGTGCCAGAGTCTTTGTCACCTTTTCCAAAACCTCCATCAGAAGGTTAATACCCAATGACATATTGGCTGACTTTAATACCGCTGTCTTTTTGGAAGCCTCCGAAAGCTTTTGTAACTGCTCCTCTGACAGACCTGTCGTACAAAGAACGACCGGCATCTGTTTTTCTACGCACCATTCCAGCAGATGATCTACAACCTTTGCTGTAGAAAAATCAATTACGACATCTGCCTCAACGTCACACTCCTCTAAGCTTTGGAACACCGGATACGTATTTTGAATCTGATTCGCAATATCAATTCCGGCAACAATTTCTACTTCTTCGTCCTGTGCCGCAATCTGCGTAATCACCTGTCCCATATGTCCATTACAACCATGCATAATCACTTTTGTCATTTTACTGCCTCCCAGGTATCTTTTTTATCCTCTGTTCTATAGGAAATGAATTTATGCGTTCTCTATAAGTCCAAACTCCAAAAGAGCCTTCTTCAGCTTCGGCTGGTGCTCCTCTTCCATATCACACAGTGGCCCTCTTAAGCTTCCGACTTGTTTTCCCATCATATTTAATGCCATTTTTACCGGGATCGGGTTGACCTCACAGAACAACGCATCACAAAGAGGAAGTGCTTTTCTTTGAAGCTCTAATGCCTTTTTCTGGTCTCCCTCTAAATATTCCATTACAATGTCGTGAGTTTCCCTCGGTGCCACATTAGAAAGGACAGAAATAACTCCGATTCCACCAATCGACAGCAATGGAATGATCTGATCGTCATTTCCGGAATACAGCTCCATCTCTCCATCTACCAGTGACATCATCCTTAAGCTCTGGCTGATATTCCCTGCTGCATCCTTCATTCCAACGATATTCGGCACCCCTTTGATCAGGGATGCAGCCGTCTCAGGAAGGATATTTACGCCGGTTCTGCTCGGTACGTTATATAAAACCAACGGTGCCTTAACTGCATCTGCAATTTCCGTGAAATATTTTTTTAATCCATTCTGTGTCGCTTTGTTATAGTATGGAGTCACTACCAACAGACCATCTACCCCGCATTCATCTGCTTTTTTCGATAAATAGACTGCCTCCTCTGTACAATTCGAACCGGTTCCGGCAATGACCGGAATCCTGTGCTTTACCCGGTCAACCGCAAATTTGATACACTCTGCGTGCTCCTCCATAGAAAGAGTAGAGCCCTCTCCCGTTGTTCCTGTAATAATAATGCTGTCCGTTCCGTTCGCGATCTGAAATTCGATCAATTCATCTAATTTGTCAAAATTCACCTTTAGATCGTCGTCGAACGGTGTGACCAATGCTACACCTGCACCTCTAAAAATAGCCATTCTGTTCATCCTCCTAACTTAAATTGGCAGATTTCCATCTGCTATGTATTTTTTATCCCTGCTTCATGGTCTGAATCTGGTAAACCTCATCCACAGTATCTAACATTCCCTCAGGCAGAACCCTTCCCGTCAGGACAATATCGCATTCCTCTCTGGAATCCATGACCTGTACCAGCTCTCCGCACTGAATGACATGCTCATCAATTAGTCCCAATACCTCATCCAAGATCAGTACATCGCATTCTCCGGTCGCCAGGACCTTTTTGGAATAATTCAAGGCATTAATAAAATTCGCTTTTTCTTCTGCTTTTTGCTCTTCTGAAAGCTCCTCAAAGCTTTTTTCTGATTTTGAAAAACGAAATAATCTGATCTCAGGCTCTAAACGCTTTAAGAATTCCATCTCCTCCAGCATTTTCTGCTTTAGAAACTGAATCACAATGACCTTTTTGCCAGAACCCGCTTCTAACATCCCATAGCCCAGGGCAGCAGATGTCTTTCCCCTTCCCTGCCCGCAGTAGACCATGATCTTTCCCTGCTTTCTAAAGCTTTCCTCCATATGGCCACCTCTAACTTCACTTTTGTCTCTCCGCTTTATTCTTCTTCTGTAATACATTCTACTTTACTTACAGAAACCTCATAAGCAACTCTTTTTTCACATTGCTCATCGTCTAATTTTTTTACATATTCCCTGCTCTGGATCCTTCCCTGAATCGAGACACGCTCTCCGACCTGAAACCCAGAAGCATATCTGGCATTCCGTCCCCAGCAGATGCACGGAATATAATCCGACTTTCCATAAGAGCGGTTCACGGCAATCAAAAGATCTGCGATTTCTCTCCCCAGAGGTGTCTTTCTATAGATTGGTGGTTTGCAAATAAAACCATCCAGAAGAATCTGATTTGTCTTAACACTGTCTGTTTCTTCCTCGGTAAACTCAAATTCTCTGACAAAAACAGAAAGAACCAGACGGTTTTTCTTTTCTTCATGACGATTATAGGAACGGAACTGACCAATGATTTTTACCCGCTCACCCCGATAATCCTTTTTCACATCCACAAGACGTTCTGAAATCATGACCGGAATCTGGTCTACAGAATCGCTCAGACGATCAACCTGGACTACGACAGAATAAAAGCCCTCGCCAAATACCTCATGACTGAACTCAAACGGTGACTGAATCGTTCCTACAATAGTTACATGGTTGTTTTCAATAAGTTTATCTGACATAATTAAAAAATCTCCCTTCTTCGTCTGTGTTTTCTTTAGACTATTTATATGCCTATCATAATACAAACTATCCCTCTTGGGTAGAAGTATCCATCGACAAAATTAGTCCTTGTTCCAAACACGATTTCCTCTTCCCCAATGATTCCCATCTTCCTTTATCATAATCGACTGTGAATAGTGACTTTCCGTTAATACATATTTGTAACCAGCATGATCATAAAACTTATAATAACAAAATAGATGACAATTAAAATCGTAATCGAAGATTTCATCGTGTCGAGCTGTCTGAACAACAGGGCTGTTTTTTTTCCCTCATCCTCGATTGCCTGATCTAGCTGTTTTGAAAGCTCAACATATTTTTCTTCCAGTGTCATTTCATATTTCCTCCCCTCATCTATGCTGCTCTACCTATTCTTTTCTTCCATCCGCTTTTTGTTTCGTCTTTTTTCGACCTCTTACTTTTATAACACATTCGCTTTCCGCGGTCAATATCCCAAATTTTTTTTATCCCGTTTATCGTCAATTTTTTTACATTTTCCTCTTATTCCACCTGTTCTTTTGTAATAATTCACAAAAAAATTTCTTTTTCTTGTATTATAATCAGAATATGTTAAAATGGTTACTATTCGTGAAGAAAAAGGTGAATGATGAAATATTTAAGAAAGGAAGAAAAAGAAAATGCTTACAACCAGAGATGATGTCAGAAATATTGCAATTATTGCCCATGTAGACCACGGAAAAACCACCTTGGTGGATGAACTTCTGAAGCAGAGCGGTGTGTTTCGCGAAAATCAGGCGGTACAAGAACGCGTCATGGATTCCAACGCGCTAGAACGGGAGCGTGGGATCACGATTCTCTCCAAAAATACGGCTGTGACCTATAAAGATATCAAAATCAATATCATCGATACACCGGGTCATGCAGATTTCGGCGGTGAAGTAGAGCGCGTCCTAAAAATGGTAAATGGGGTCATCCTTGTTGTCGATGCATTTGAGGGCGCCATGCCCCAGACCAAATTCGTCCTGCAAAAAGCTCTTGAGCTGGATCTTCCTGTCATTGTCTGCGTCAATAAGATTGATCGTGATGAAGCACGTCCGAACGAGGTCATTGACGAGGTTCTTGAGCTTCTCATGGATCTGGACGCCAGTGATGAACAGCTCGACTGCCCGTTCGTCTTCGCTTCCGCAAAAGCCGGTTACGCCGTAACGGATCTGGCTGACAATCCTGTCGATATGACTCCGCTTTTTGAAACCATCATCCAGTATATTCCGGCACCAACGGGCGATCCGGAGGCAAATACCCAGGTTCTGATCAGCACCATCGATTACAATGAATATGTCGGAAGAATCGGCGTAGGAAAGGTCGATAACGGAAGCCTAAAGGTCAATCAGGAAGCCGTCGTTGTCAACGCTCATGAGCCGGAAAAGAAACAAAAGGTAAAGATCAGCAAGCTCTACGAATTTGACGGACTGAACCGTGTCGATGTCACAGAAGCAGGCATCGGTTCTATTGTCGCGATTTCCGGAATTTCTGATATTCACATTGGAGATACGATCTGTTCTGTCGAAGATCCTGTGGCGATTCCTTTCCAAAAAATCTCCGAGCCGACGATTGCCATCACCTTTCATGTCAACGACAGTCCTCTGGCCGGTCAGGAAGGAAAGTATATCACCTCGCGCCATCTTCGGGATCGTCTCTTCCGGGAGCTAAATACAGATGTCAGCCTGCGGGTAGAGGAAACAGATACAACGGAAAGCTTTAAGGTTTCCGGGCGTGGCGAGCTTCATCTTTCCATTTTGATTGAAAATATGCGCCGGGAAGGATATGAGTTTTCCGTCAGCAAGGCAGAGGTTCTTTATAAAGAAGAAAATGGGCAAAAACTGGAGCCGATGGAGCTGGCTTATGTCGATGTTCCGGAGGAATTTTCCGGTGCGGTCATTGAAAAGCTCAGCCAGCGAAATGGAGAGCTTCAAAATATGGGAAAAAGCAATGGCGGATATACCCGTCTGGAATTTTTGATTCCTTCCAGCGGACTGATCGGATACCGCGGTGAGTTTATGACGGATACCAAAGGAAATGGGATTTTGAATACCATTTTTCATGGATATGGTCCATGCAAGGGAGAAATCCGTTACCGGAACCAGGGCTCCCTGATCGCCTTCGAGTCCGGTGAAGCTGTGGCCTATGGTCTGTTCAGCGCACAGGACCGCGGAACCTTGTTCATTGGTGTCGGAGAGCGCGTCTACTCCGGAATGGTTGTAGGGCAATGCTCCCGTCCGGAGGATATTGAGCTGAATGTCTGCAAGAAGAAGCATTTGACCAACACCCGTTCCTCCAGTGCGGATGAAGCACTGACCCTGACTCCGCCAAGAGTCCTCAGCCTGGAACAAGCGCTTGATTTCATTGATACAGACGAGCTTTTGGAGGTCACGCCAAAAAGTCTTCGTATCCGGAAAAAGATTCTTGATCCTACACTGCGCAAGCGTTCCAAATTTAACCGTTAAACATGGCGTTCGTTCTGTTTGGACAGTAGTAAAAAAAGAGATATATCGTTTCGATATATCTCTTTTTCTATAGATAAATTTTTGGATGCTCCAAAAAATCTATTTCGCAAAATCAGTTACACGTGATTCTCGGATCAAATTTACTTTGATCTGTCCCGGATATTCTAATTCCGCTTCGATTTGCTTAGAAATATCACGCGCCAGCAATACCATATCGGCATCGCTCACCTGTTCTGGAATAACCATAATTCGAATCTCCCTACCTGCTTGTATTGCAAAAGATTTATCTACCCCTTTGAACCCGTTTGTAATCTCTTCCAGCTGTTTCAGTCTGTTGGAATATGTTTCCAATGTCTCCCTGCGTGCTCCCGGTCTGGCTGCTGAAATCGTATCTGCTGCCTGAATAATGCACGCAATCAAGGTCTGCGGTTCCACATCTCCATGGTGTGCCTCAACGGCATTAATAATGATCGGAGACTCCTTGTACTTTCTGCAAAGATCTACACCAATCTGGATATGTGTACCTTCCACCTCATGATCGACAGATTTTCCAATATCATGTAACAGACCGGCTCGCTTTGCCAGCCGAACATCCAGACCAATCTCCGAGGCTAAAAGTCCGGCGATCTGAGCCACCTCAATGGAGTGCTTCAATGCGTTCTGCCCATAGCTCGTCCTGAATTTCATCTTGCCAAGTAATCGAAGCAACTCCGGATGGATTCCATGCACGCCAACTTCTAATGCTGCATTTTCGCCCTCTTCCCGAATCATGACGTCTACTTCTCTTTGTGCCTTTTCTACCATTTCTTCGATTCTGGCAGGATGGATTCGTCCATCCACAATCAATTTTTCCAATGCGATTCTTGCGATTTCCCTTCGGACCGGATCAAACCCTGATAAAACGACAGCTTCCGGAGTATCATCAATAATCAAATCTACTCCTGTCATCGTCTCTAAGGTCCGAATGTTTCTGCCTTCTCTACCTATGATACGGCCTTTCATTTCATCATTTGGAAGCTGTACTACAGAAATTGTCGTTTCTGTGACATGATCCACTGCACATTTCTGAATGGCATTCACGACATATTCCTTTGCTTTTTTGTTTGCTTCCTCTTTTGCACTGGCCTCTAATTCTCTAATCATTTTGGCAGTATCGAGCTTCACTTCATCTTCCACAGTCTTAAGTAACAAATCTTTTGCCTGTTCGGAGGTAAGTCCGGAGATTCGTTCCAGTTCCTGTAATCTTTGTTCATTTAATGCTGCGATCTCAGCCTTGGTCTTCTTCATTTCTTCTTCTTTTAACGCAAAGCTGGCTTCTCGTTTTTCAATGGACTCCAGTTTCTTATCAAGACTTTCCTCTTTTTGCATAAGACGTTTTTCGTAGCGCTGTACTTCTTTTTGGCGTTCTCTTGTTTCTCTTTCCATCTCGTTTTTGTTCTTAAGCGACTCTTCTTTAGCCTCAAGCAACGCCTCACGCTTCTTCGTTTCTGCTGTCTTTAATGCTTCATCAATGATTTCTCTTGATTTCTGTTCTGCACTTCCTACCGTTTCTTCATATTGCTTTTTCTGGTAGTTCGTCGTAACAAGGACAGAAACCGGAACCGCGATGATCAACGTGACCACAACAGCAATCATAATGTTTACCACAGGACACCTCCTTATTCATTTTTCATTGTGCAAACACAACACATAAATTTTATACTATTTTTATCATTATGTCAATGAAAAAACTTTTTCGTAACAGTTCATGAAAAAACTTTTTCAACAGTTTCATCGGTTACGAATCGGCAACTTAATTTTATGCCTTGATCAAAGTTCCTGCTTTGCCCTTATTGGCCTTTAGCGCATT
>CADBUD010000370.1 GCA_902797785.1 uncultured Lachnospiraceae bacterium | reverse complement strand
TATTTTTTCTTTACCAACTCATATGCCTTTTTTACCTGATTATCATCCTTCCAATCCAACTCTTTGTTCTTTTCTTTTTTCTCCTTGACTGATGCTGAATCATATTCGATCTCAACATCCGGCTCAATCCCAATGCCATGAATATTCTTGCCGGATGGCGTATAATATTTAGCTGTGGTCAGTTTGACTGCTGAATTATCCGGCAGCTTGTAGATAGTCTGTACAATGCCTTTCCCAAATGACTTGGTTCCAATCAGGGTGCCAGCCTGATAATCCTTGATCGCTCCAGCAAGAATTTCCGATGAACTGGCGCTGTTTCCATTGATCAATACCGCCAGTGGAAGATCCAGACACTCCGCGTCAGAAGTAAATTCCTTTTTCTGTCCATTTTTGTCCTCTGTATATACGATCAGCCCTTCCGGAAGCAGAAGATCCGCGATTTCACATGCTGCTGTTACAACACCGCCAGGATTATCTCTAAGGTCAATGATCAGACTCTGCATGCCCTGCTCCTTCAGCTCCTTTACCATTGTCGCAAACTGAGAAGATGTTTTGGCTTCAAATTCACTGATCACAATGTAGCCCACATGATCGTCAAGCATCTGGGAGGCAACCGTTTTAATCTCGATTTCCTCTCTGGGAACATCAAATTCTATAAATCCCTTTTCATCCCGGTAGATTTTTAAATGAACCGTCTTATCTTCTGTTCCACGCACCATGGCAACGGCAGAGGTCAGATCCATTTCTGTAATATCCTGCCCCTCGATTTCACAGATATAATCACCTTCCATCAACCCTGCCCGCTCTGCCGGAGAATCTTCATAAATACTCACGATCAAAATCCTTCCGGTGTCCACATCCTTTGACATGATCGCTCCGATTCCCTTGTAGACCCCGGAATTATTTTCACTCAGGCGCGCATACTGGTCTGCTGTATAATAGGTAGAATACGGATCTCCCAATCCACTGATCAGTCCCGCATACATTCCTTCCTGCAGATCTTTTTCCTCGTATTCATCAATATAGTACATGTCGATCTGTCGTTCTAAGTTATGGATCTTTTTTTGCAGCTGTTTTTCTGATACAGCCTCTGGCGACCGGTTCTGAGCCTCTGTACGATAGCGGATTACTCCCAGCGTGACCAGCCATCCAATCAACATCACAAAAAACATGATGGTCATTCCATAGGCAACTCCTCGCCGCAGCGCCTCTTTTTCTTTTTCTTTTTCCATCCCTTCCAATCACTCCTTTCTGCAGCGCGGCTACTGATGGATTTCAATTTCCGTTTTCTTCTACTGCCTTCGGATTTCAGACCTTTAAATGCTTTCTGAGCGTAAAGAAGCTCCCCAAAAATCCGATACCCAGTCCAATGGCAAGAGACATAGGAATGAGTTTACTGAAAACATATGATGATGGCAGGAAAGTAAGAAACTGAATCGTCAATGTAGAAAATCTGCCTTCGATAAATTCTACGACCTCATTATATAGAATATGCAAAAGTATCAAAGGTATGCCGGAACCTACCAGTCCGATCAAAATTCCTTCCACAACGAACGGAGCCCGAATGAACACATCTGTCGCTCCGATCAGTTTCATGATTGCGATTTCCTCTTTTCGAACAGCAATTCCCACAATGACGGTATTGCTGATCAGGAAAACAGAAACTGCCAATAAGATTCCAATGATTCCGATTGAAACGTAACCAATCAGTACATTAAAGTTGCTCAAGGTATCCGCTACCATCTCCGATTTATTGACCTGTCGCACTCCTTCGAGTGACTGTAGATAAATCACAAGAGAATTCTGCATAGAAACATCACTCAAAAAGATCTCATAATGCTCAGAATCAGCCAATGGATTATCATCCTCTAACCCTGCCGCAAGGTCTTCATTTCCCTTAAAATAGTCCTTTTGGAAGTCGGACCACGCCTCCTCAGCTGAGACAAACCGGCATTCTGAAACCTCCACCCGCTTTCGGATGAGATCTCCTATTTCACTGATCCTTTCCTGATTGATTCCTTTCACAAAATAAACACTGACAGAAACTCCTGTCTCTGCCTGCTTTACCATATTTTGAAAATTTACCACGATACAGAAAAAAATACCCAAAAGAAAAATGCAGGCACCCATCGTAGCTACGGATGCCAGCGAAAACATTTTATTTCGGAAAATATTCTTGATACCCTGTTTGACCGAGTATCCTATGGTACTAATTTTCATTTTCGTATACTCCCTTTTTCTCATCACTTATGATCGCCCCATCATCCAGCGCGACCACTCTTTTTTTCATTGCATTGACAATTTCACGATTATGTGTTACAACGACCACCGTTGTCCCTGTTTCATTGACTTCTTCCAGTAATTTCATAATGTCCCATGAATTTTTGGGATCCAGATTTCCTGTTGGCTCATCCGCCAATAAAATATTGGGATCATTTACCAGAGCCCGGGCTAACGCAACTCTCTGCTGCTCTCCTCCGGAAAGCTCTTTGGGAAACGAGCGATACTTTTCTGCCAGTCCGATCATCGAAAGCATCGCCGGCACTCTGCGCTTGATCTGCTTTCCCGGGGTCTGGATCACCCGCTGTGCAAATGCGATATTTTCATAAACATTCCGATCCTTTAACAGCCGGAAATCCTGATAGACAAAACCGATTCCCCGTCGAAATTTGGGAATCTGCTTTCTCTTCATGGTATTGAGCTCCTGCCCGTTGACTACAATTCTTCCCTCCGTCGGCTCAAGCTCTTTAATTAAAAGCTTTAACAGAGTAGACTTTCCCGAACCGCTGTTTCCAACAACAAACACAAACTCTCCTTTTTCAATTTGAAGATTCAAATCTTTTACTGCAGGAACTCCCACGGTATAGGATTTTGTCACATGCTCCAGTGAAATCATTTTTCCTCCTATTTTCAAATCATCGCAGGAAGAACCATGCCCTGCCATAACTGCTAAAGAGCATGGCATCTCCTGCTATGTTCCTATAATTTTTTAGAAATCCTGGCTTTCCAGATATTTCATATATTTTACTACCATCAATGCGATTTTAAAGGTAATCGCATCTTCAAACACACGCAGATCCAATCCGGTGCTCCGCTGGAGCTTATCCAGACGATATACCAAAGTGTTCCGATGAATATACAGCTGTCTTGAAGTTTCTGAAACATTCAGGCTGTTTTCAAAGAACTTTTGAATGGTCATCAGCATTTCTCCATCAAACTCCTCCTGCTGACTGTCAGAAAAAATCTCTCCAATGAACATCTTGCACAGTGGCAGCGGAAGCTGATAGATCAGCCGGCCAATCCCCAATCTGCTATAGACAATAATCTGCTGCTCCTCAAAAAAGATCTTTCCGACCTCTAATGCCATCCGCGCCTCTTTATAAGAACGGGATACACCTTTTAGATCATTGACAATGGTGCCGATTGAAGCTCTGATCTCATAATCCACTTCCTTCTGCAGAAGATTCACGACCAATTCTGCCACCCTGGCCAGCTCGTCATAGCCTTCCTCCTCCTCCAGCTCTTTTACAATGATAATACTGTTTTCATCTACTGCTGTCACAAAATCATTGTTTCTGGCATCAAATAAGGCCTGTATCTTTTCTAAGGCATTGCTGTCTTTCTCCCGGTTAATATCCACGACAAATACTGCTCTGCTCTTTTCAATCTCAATATGAAGCTTTTTCGCCCGATTGATAATGTCGATCAGTAGAAGATTATCCAGCAGCAGATTCTTGATAAAATTATCTTTATCAAAGCGCTCCTTATATGCTACCAATAAATTCTGCAGCTGAAATACTGCAATCTTTCCCATCTTGTAGGTATCATCTGTGAAACCGTTCGCCACCAGCACATACTCAAGCTGCGTTTCATCAAAAATTTTGAAGAACTGACTGCCTGTCTGCTCCTGACTCTCTGCCTCGGAATGTATGAACTTTCGGACGGTGTCTTCGTATTTTCCTGCTTCTTCAAATGTACACGCCATCAATTTCGCTTCTGTATCAAAAATACAGAAATCGATTTTGGTAATCTCTTTTAATCCGTCAATCGTATCCTGTATGATCTGATTCGATATCATTGTAAAACCTCCTTGAATATACCCATAAAATTATTTGATTCCCCTATCACATTACACCTTCTTTATTGTATAGCAATATGTCCAAAAAAGAAAGAACTTTTTTTAAATTTTTTTATTTATTTTGTTTACTTTCACCAAAGGTCAACCGGAAATAATTTCCCTGTTTCGGTAGCGGGTCACCAGACGGTAAAACGTATTTTTACGAATCTGTCTTCTGAGCCACTCTGAGAAGCTCCTCTTGTGCATTCTATTGTATATTTCCGTCCGAAAACCGATGCACAGCTTGGTACTGATCTTTTCTTTCCCTTCAATCATGAACTTCTCCATTTCCGGTGTTGGCAGTTTTACCAATAAAATATCCGGTGATGTGATATTGATTTCATTAACGATCAGATCGGTATCTCCAATACATTTTTCCTTTGCATACGTATTTGTAATCATGATTTCCCCATATTTATTTTCCAACGTCTGCTGCATTTCCTTTATCTCTTCCTCTGTCCGGGCCAGCAGAAAGAAACTTTTATTTTCCTGGAGAGCCCGTAAAAAGAGCTGTTTTAGAAAGATCTGACCTTTGATCTCGTTTTCCAGAAGACGATCACTAAGCCCTGCCGCCTTTAAAATCTCAGGCTCACCAATGAGCGTAAGATCCATCTGCGCAATCAGATCTTTAAACTCCTGGTTCTGCTCTGTCTCCATCAACGCTGTTAAGGAGACGATATAAATTGTGTTCATGACGACATCCTGTAAATATTCCTCCACTACAGGATAAATATCACGAACGTAGTCATAATTTAATTCTATTCCCAGAACATCTTTTTTTTTCATCATACCTTCACCATTTTTCTTTTCTCCGACACATCTCTTAGTATAACAAATTGACTCAAATATGTAAAGCTGTTGATTTTTCTTCTTATTCCATTATTTTCTGACAATTTACCCCTTTTTCTATTTTTTTAATTTCGATATTCTTCCATTGTATTTTCATTTTTTTATCAAATTATGACAAAACATTTGTTCAAAACTATTCACATTTTTCCCTTTCCTCTTTCTTAATTCATGTTGATAATGTGGATAACTTTGTGGATAACTCATTTTTCGGACTTATTTTTTTCATTTTATCCCCTTCAATTTTTTTGAAATGTGGATAACTTTTTTTCACTTTCTCATCTTTCGACATATTTACCAATTTTTTGTCACATTGGAACTGACGTTCTTTCTTCTATTTTCTGACAATTTATGATTCAGCGGTCAAAAGTCTTTCTCCATGACAAGCTTGCTTGTCGTTAGAGAGAAGGCTTTATGACCGCCCATCAAAAATCTTCCTTATGCCGGTTTTATCCACGCAAAAAACCGGCTGGGAAACTAATCGCCCAGCCGGATCTACTTCTATATCATATTCTATTCTATAAGAAACGACGAACACTTACAATATCTGAACGATAGTTATAGTTACTGATAATAATACCATTCGTAGAATTGCTTGCATGTACCATCTGTCCATTTCCAATATAGATTCCTACATGACCATTGTAACAAATAACATCACCTGGCTGGTAATTTCCATCAGTGACAGGAACTCCACAGCCTGCAATTGCTCCTGAGGAATGCGGAAGAGATACACCAAAGTTCGCATATACACTCATTACAAATCCGGAACAGTCTGCCCCATTTGTAAGGCTTGTCCCGCCCCATACATATGGATTTCCAACAAACTGACAAGCAAAGCTTGCTACTGAACTGCCACCTGTGCTTCCTGTATCTGCAGATACAGATGCGCTATCAGATGTTCCCTGGTCTGCAGATGCTGTCGCTGTATCAGAAGTTCCAGCGTCTGCGGATGCAGATGCACTATCAGACGTTCCCTCATCTACTGCTGCAGATGC
>CADBUD010000369.1 GCA_902797785.1 uncultured Lachnospiraceae bacterium | reverse complement strand
TACGACCGAAGGGAGTATTTGCACTCTGTGTGCCTTCGGTATGTGCATTTTGTTGCTATGAACAGCGGAGCTGTGAATAGTAACAACAAAGGTTGCTATGAACAGCAGAGCTGTGAATAGTAACGGATTTCAGGCGCAAATGCGCCAGGAGAGCTGCGAAACAACAAAAAAGACAGAATTCTTATATCAGAATTTCTGTCTTTTTTGTTACAAATCACAATTATTTTCTGCTTAATACTTACTCTCATCCGGAACCCGACTCTGAAATTGGGAAAACTCCGGTATTCCTTGGCCTGTTCCGTTTGGCATTCCTCCCAGCATCGGATCTCCCGGATACATCGAATCAATTCCCATTCCCCGCGGCATCCCTGCATTTGGCATTCCATTCGGACCTACATTTGGCATCCCATTCATGCCTCCGTTTGGCATCCCACTCATGCCTCCGTTCGGCATCCCATTCATGCCTCCGTTCGGTATCCCATTCATGCCTCCGTTCGGCATCCCATTCATGCCTCCGTTCGGCATCCCATTCATACCTCCGTTCGGCATCCCATTCATGCCTCCGTTTAGCATCCCATTTGGCATGCCTCCCGGCATCGGACCTCCTGAATGCATCGGAGCCATTCCAAGAGGCATGCCACCACTTAGCATTCCATTCATGGTTCCGCCCGGCATCCCGTTCGGCATTCCTCCTGGAATCGGACCTCCTGAATGCATTGGATCCATGCCTCCGTTTGGCATTCCATTTGGGATTCCATTCATGCCTGCATTTGACATTAAATCAATATGATTCTCTTCCTGTCCGAACGTTTCCGTCTCCTGTTCAACTTCTTCCTGCCAGTCTTCTTCCGTCTCCATATACGGTTCTCTTCTGATTGAACTTCCAAGACTGCCAACAGAACCAGAGCGAGACTCCTTAGAATCCTCACTGGAATCAATATGAATCATCATCTTGTTTTCTTCCTGTATCCCCTGCTCTGCTTCATACTGACGAAACGAACCGGTATCATTATCATCAATGAAATGCACATCTACCTTGCCTTTTGCTGAGATTTTTTCTTCCCGGTCATCTGACTCGATTCCTTTTGGATTGTCCCCATAAATATTCTTCCCCGGTACACTGTCCTTTAAAGTCAAAATGAGCAGAATGACCCAGCCGATTCCTGCCCAGATTCCGAATACCAGTGACAAAGGCTTGACAATGATGGAAAGAGCAAGCGGAAAGATACACCAAATAACGACAGACATGAAATTCTTTCCGACATCATGAAGACGCCGAATCAGGACCGTGGTCGATGGAATCAGTGCAGCGACTAGATATGCTCCGCCAATATAAAGCCATGTATATAGATGATATGGCATCATGGCCTTAACCTGATTCATTGACATGACATCCTGGAACTGCATATGCCGTTCCAACAGTGCGCGGTACATTGTCCAATAAACAACAGAGACTAAAATCAAGGCTACGATTCCGTAGACCAGAACAAAGCTCCAGTATTCTTTTCTGGACGCTCTTCCTTTAATCGATGCGAATTTTTTCCAACAATAAATATAGCTCTTCATGGTTCGTTCCTCCTCTGATTGATTCTAGATCTGCTGGTCAAAAAATACTCTCACTCACCAGACTCATCTTCTGACTTGGACTGCTCCATGCTCCGTTTTTCATTCTGCTTGTCAAATTCTTCGAGTTTGTATTCTAAGAATTTAATCCGCAGCCCCTCCTCCTCAATTGCCTCTGTTAACTCATGAAATCTCTGATTGGAATTTTGTCCGTATTTCATAAAATACATTTCTCCTAATCGAATAAAACATTCTTCCACTAGCATGCTATCTCCTTTTCTTTATGAAATGCCCTCATTTTTTCTTCTTTCATATTCATCCGCAACTTCTTTTTGCAGCTCAGACAGGGTTTCTTCCAGAATATCTTTTGTCAATTCATCCTGAACCTCCTTTGAAAGCTGATTTTCCACATCCAAAAGCTGTTCTTCCAGTAATCCCTCTTTCACTTCTTTTGCAATGCTCTTTTCAATCTCATCTGTATAGACATCCAGCGGCTCGATCTGAATCCGTGGCGGAGCCTGAACGGTCTGCATCTTTTGAATCTCTTCGATAATCTCTTCAAACTCAGGATCCGGATTATCTGAAAAATGTTCATAATATGCTTTTCCCAGCTCAATATACAAATCCCTCCGTCTGGTAATCGCTGTCACTAGCTCGTATCTGATTTCCTCTCTTGTCATATCAAATACTCCTGTATTTTTTTCTTGTTCCAATAACTATACAACATTTTCTTCTATTTTACAAGTTTTTTGTACTTAATTTTATACAATTTTATTATTTATTTGCATTAATTTATCCCATTAGCGAAAAACGGCAACAGTTTTCGTTAAAAAGTATAGGAAACGAATTTATTCGTTTCCCATTGCGCCAAACGCGAGGCGCTGAAAGCGCCTTTCCTATCGCGTTTATATGCATTAACGTATTATAGTAAATGCATTTATTTAATGCACAGTTCCTTACTATATATATTCGCTAAGACACCTTCCCTGTTTTCGATCCCTTTGAGGTCTTGCTTCCTTTTGTCAGCTTAAAATACACAATTTGGAACCTACGCGCTTTCGCGTTGGCTTTAGTCAAGAACTGGAAATATGCATCCTTTAGATTTGAAATCTTTAATCCGGCTCCCGCAAGTGTCTTCCGGGACAGACTGTAATAGATTTCGTCTTCTGCTCTGGCTGATGAGGTCGTTCCTCCAATAATATCAAGCCGGTCCGCATTTCCAAAATTTTTAATATTGACCTTGTATGCCCCTTTTGTGTTATCGTAAATGATCTTGACGACCGGCTGGAACACCAGAACTCCTGTTGCTTTGACTAAGCTGTTCTTTCCCTCCTTTAAGGAATCTTTTCCATCTGAGACTTTCATTCTGGCTCTGACACGAATGTATTGTCTGGAAAAATTTTTAATATGCTTTTTTTCCGTTTCAATTGAAGAAAGGGAAATGGAAGTCTTCGATGACTTTACCGAAATCACGTTCTTTTTGAAGTTTTTGTCCGTGGAGATTTCATAGACATAAGAGCTTGCCTTTGCAATTTTGCCAATCGAAATCTTAAGATCTGATCCCACGGCCTTGGCAGAAACGACCGGCTTTTTCAGGGAAGAAAGCTTGAACCATTTGGCATAAACTGTCAGATTTCTGGCTGGCATTTTTTCTCCGAATTTAAATTTGGTCTTGTATTTTTTATCTGAATACCAGCCAATAAACTTCATGGTGCTGCTTTTTAAGGTCGGTGCCTTGGTCTTGGCGCCATAAGCAAAGCTGACACTGCCGCTTCCGCTTCCACCATTCTTTACGATTTTAATCGTATAGGTATTCAGTTTCCACTCTGCAGTAAGGGTATGGTTCGCAGCGGTCTTTACCTTTGACGCAGCCGTAACCTTGGTCTTGGTTCCATTCGCGTTAGTCACATACCAGCCCAAAAAGGTGGAGCCGGTCTGTGAAAGCCCTGATGGCAGATCTCCATAGGCCGCACCATACACGACCTGTTTTGTATCGATTTTTTTCCCCTGGTTTTCGAAAGTCACCTGATAAGAGGCTCCCAGCCACTGCGCATAGGCATACATTGTCCCAGCCTCGTTCGCTTTCGTGTTGGACGTCAGCTTTTGTCCGCCCTCTCTCGCCGTATAATATCCCTGAAAAGTATATCCGGTCTGATTCATCAGTTCAAAAGCAGACAAATCCCCAAATAAGCTTCCCATTAGGACAGATTTTTTTCCCACGACCACGTCTGCATCCCCCGAGGAATCAATAAATATAATTTCTAAGGCATGACTTCCATCAAAAGTCAGTCCCAGACTTTTAGCATATCGTTCTGCTGCCGATCCCGGAACGCCATATATGATCACGGCACTTCCGGCATCAAACAAATCCTCCTGTCCCTCAAGGCTCTCCACCTCCGCAGGGATCGTAATGCTGACCAGAGAAGAACAACCAACAAATGCCATTGAACCAATGCTGTTCACACTTCCCGGAAGCGCAAGATTTTCCAGGCTTTCACAGTTATAGAATGCCTGTGCTTCAATGATTTTTATCGTATCAGGAAATTCTACGGTCTTCAGGTTCCGGCAGTCTTTGAACAGTTCAGCCGGAATATTGATAAAATTTCCTTTGATCACGGCTCGTTCCACTTTATCACTTTTAAATGAGGTGTTGGTTTTTAGGATACTGGCAGATTTCATATAACCTAGAACCCCTTCCTCCGAATCGATTTCACTGATGGTAATGGTCTTCGTCGTCTGATCCCAGTCTACCCCATTTTTTAAGGTAGGATAATCTGCTCTGGCCTCCCTGTGATCAAAGAAAAGCAGAATGCAAAATAATATAAGTCCCGCAAGCCTTTGCAAGCGTCTGATTCGATTCATAAATCATCCCATTCCTTTCCCCATTCCCTCTCTCATCCCTCATTTCATAACAATTTATTTCCCTAATTCGCTGAAAAGTTTCCACCGGAATTATCCTCCGGCACATAGGTAAAATCTGATGCCGGAGCTTCCGCAGCAGGTGCCTGCGGAGCCGGAGCCTCCTGTGCCGGCTGTGGTGCCTGAGTCTCCGGGACAGCCGGAGCATTGTCCTGTGAAGGATTTTGCTGGGCGGCAGGTGTATCCTGTCCGGAAGTATTCTGTTGTCCTCCTGTATTCGATGCCGGTGTGCTGACTACTGGTCTTCCCGTACTGATCCAAATGGTGACTTTTTCTCCTTTGTCGGCCATCTTATCCACCTTAGGCTCCTGTCGGCATACCTTTCCTGCCTCGACCTCGGTACTGCTCTCTTCTTTTACGACCACCTTTCCCAGACCGGCTTTCTTTAAGATCTTCTTTGCCTCTGATTCTGTCTTAAGATTCACGCTCGGAACACGAATCTGTTCCTTTCCAAGACTGACCGTAAGGGCAACCGTTTCCGCATTTTCGACCCGCTCCTCTGCCGGGATGCTCTGATGAATCACTTCTCCCGCCGGAACCGTATCACTATATTCTTCTTTTTTGGAAACATAGACGAACCCGGCTTTTTTCAATGCGGATTTGGCATCCTCGTATTTTTCTCCTGTCACATCGATCATCTTGACTTTTCTTTTTTCTACGTCCTCTGCCGTTCCTTTGGAAAGAACAAGAATAATTTCGGAATCTGCATCAACGGATGTCCCGGCAGCAATGCTCTGGCTGATTACACAATCCTTTGCAATCTCTTCACTGGTCTGTGGCTCTCCATAAACCACATTCAGAGAATACTCTCTTAAAAGCTGCTCGGCTTCCTCTTTTTCGTGCTCACAAACGTCTGGAACCATCGTGGATTCTGTTCCGCCGCTGATTACCAGACTGACCATGGAGCCCTCATTCACTACCGTTCCATATGCCGGTTCCTGACTGATGATTCTCTGATAAGCAATAATGTCACTGGCAATTTCATCGCTCATCTGAACCTCGACCCCACTTCTGTCTGCCAGCTCTTTTGCCTCCTCGAACGAAAGCGTGGCAAACTGAGGTACATTGACCTGTCCGTCCTGCGCCACAGCAACATCTGTTTCTACGACATCCTCTTCTTCCTCAAAGAGACGCCCGGAAAATATTCCGATTGTCACGACAGTAAGAATCGCTGCTGCTCCAATTGTTGCGGCAAGCCAGATTGGAAGTTTCCTGGGATCGCGCTTTTTTTTCGGTGCCTTCCGCTTGGTACGGCTATTGCTCAACGCTTCTAAAAATTCGTCCGCTGTCTGAATCCGGTCCTCCTGCCTTACATTCAAGGCATTCATAATGGCATTTTCCTTTGCCGGAAGCAGCTTGGCTCCCGCAATCGACGGCGGTACCAGTTTGTCCTCGATCATACGTTCCACTGACTCCGGCGGACGTTTTCCAGTAATCATGCGATAAAATGTAGCAGCCACTGCATAGATATCGGTCCAGCTCCCCTGCTCGCCCCGGCTCCGGTACTGTTCCTCTGGTGCATACCCCGGCTTCAAAATCACGGATAAGCTCTTAGAATATACCGTCGTTGCATATCTGGAAGCACCAAAATCAATCAGGCGCACCTCGCCATTATCCAAAATAAAAATATTATCCGGGGCGATATCCCGATGGATGATGCCCTCTTTATGTACGATGGAAAGCCCCTTCAATACTTCAATGATTATGGATTCCGCCCAATCGTACTCCATTCGCTTGACTTCTTTTAAGATCTGCTTGACATTTTTCCCGCTTAAATACTCCATGACAATATAACCGGTATCGTTTTCGATGAAGCAGTCATATATATCTACAACAACATGAATATCATTGAATTTTGCCAGTCTTCTGGCCTCCTGTACAAAGCTTTTCATTCCATCTGCGAACTGTTTGGCTGCTTCCCCGGGAAAAACCGTCACCTTTAGATTTCCGGTAGAACGTGTTGAAAAATCACTGGGAAGGTATTCTTTGATTGCAACCTTACGCTTTAGCTGCTGATCGTAAGCAATATAGGTGACTCCAAAGCCTCCATATCCAAGCACACGCCCTACGATATATTTATTTTGGAGAACCACTCCCGGCGGGAGATAATAGACCTCCTCCGGTCCGCATCCTGCAACATAGCCACAGTGAGGGCAGACCCGCAATCCGCTGGTATTTTCCTCCATACACCCCATACAAAGCATATCTTTCGCCTCTTTTCTCCTTGATTTTATGGTTCCTGTTCCGATGCCAGCTCCACCATGACTCCTCCTTCTCCTACAACGATGGGATCTTGCAGCTTTTCCCAGACAAAATCCAATCCGGGAGCGGAGCGGATGTAATCCTTTAATACCATGGAGCTGATAGGAAAATATTCCCCACTTTCGATATGCAGCTTATTCTGGGCATATTCTGACAGCAAAAATCCCAGAAACAGCATCCCTGCTACCTGATCCTTTTCTTCTGACTGACTGCTGACGCTGTAATTGTCCCGAAGATAGGTCAAAATTTTCCCATCCCTGCTCAATGGAACAATTGCATATGTTCCCTTCGCAGCTTCATCTACCTCTGCCAGTACTCTGCTGCCGGCTGCCAGCCCACGGATTTGCTGCTGGGAAAGGAGAGATAATGCACCCTCTAAATTCTTTTTCCGCATCACCATCTGTAATGCCTCGACACGGTTCCTGTTTTTTTGGTAGACCGCGCTTTCCTTTAAATCTTTTTGTAAAATCCAGGAATCATCTGCCAAACACAGAACCTTTGCTTCTTCTTCATCCGTAATATAGATTTCCGGACGTCTTTGATTCATCAAATCATCGATTTCATATTCCTC